>NZ_JTLA01000075.1:0-45000 GCF_000799055.1 Ensifer sp. ZNC0028 | reverse complement strand
GCATTGGCGTTCTCAACGCGGCCGGTCGGCGTGCCGGCGGCGGTGCCGCCGCGCGCCACGGTCCATGCCGGGGGCACATGCAGCGGCCGAGGCGTGTTGTCGGTTGCCGCCGCCTGCATGGTTGGCAGCGGCGGCACGCTGGCGTCGTAGCTGAATTGCGGCGTCCGGTTGGTCGCGCAGCCTGCCAAAGTAATTGCAAACGCCGTCGCAAAAATCGCATAGGTTAGCGACTTCAGGATCAGTAAGGAGGAACCGACAGAATGGATTCTGTGCCGACGATTGTTGCCCGGTATATCGACGCCTACAACAGGATGAATGTTCAGGCGATGCTCGACTGCCTGTCGGACGACGTTCGGTTTATCAACAGATCGAACGGAGAGACGACGAACGAAACGCACGGGATCGAGGCATTTCGCGCGCTGGCGGAACAGGGCGTCCAGTTGTTTGCTGAAAGAGAACAGACGATCCTCGACTGTATCGCGATAGACGACCGTGCAGCCGTGCGCATCGGCTATCGCGCCAAGGTCAAAACCGACCTGCCCAATGGCTGGAAGGCCGGGCAGGAGATCAAGATGACGGGCACCTCGTTCTTCATGATCTCCGAGGGAAAGATCAGCGAGGTGATTGATGCAAGCTGAGGCTTTCATTGGCTCATCTCCCGCGACCACGAAATTGCATTGACGTAGATGCCGAGCGGATTGGCGCGCAGTCGCTCGGCATCGCGCGGGGTCTGGATCACGATGGTCAGGATGGCGGTCCATCGTTCCGTAGTGGAAAGCTGGCCGTTCTCGTAGTGCCGCTCCACCCACGACACCCGGAAGGAATCCGGCGATGCCCGGATGACCGATGACACTTCGACGGCGATCTGCTGGCGGCCAACCTTGGTGAAGGGGTCATTGGCGCGGGCATAATCGTTCAGCGCCGCCGCGCCGCGATCCGTGGTCCATTCATAGGCGCGAAGCCAGTTCTGGCGGACAATGATGGCGTCGGCCGGGATCGCGCGGACCTGCTCAATGAATCGGCTAAGATGGAAAGCAATCTGCGGATCGGTCGGGCGATAGTCGGCATTGGCGGGCGCGACGGTTTGCGCCTGACCGAGATTGTCCACCTGAACAACCCAAGGCACCACGGTGCCGCGCGCCGATTGCCAGACCAATGCCGAAGCGAAGCCGACAGACAGGATCAGCGAGCCGAAGGCCATGAGCCGCCAGTTCCGCGCCTGCACGCGAGCCGAGCCGATACGCTCGTCCCAGACTTGCGCGGCGCGCTGATAGGGCGTCTCGGGTTCCGGCGTCTTGCCGTAATGGGTTGCTGGTCGTTTGAAGATGCTCATGAGCGGTCACTTTCGGAAAGGTTGACGGAGGAACCGGAGCCGTGGCTGTCGCCGGAGCGGACGGCATGGGCGGTCATGGTGGTGCCATGATTGAGGGCCTGCCGGCGCTGCATCCGCTGCGCCCAAGCCGGAGAGCTGCCGGCCGGGTTGGATGGCGCGGCTGCGGGTTCGGCGCTTGCGCCGCCGACCGTTCCCATGGTGGAACTGCCGCCGCTGGCCCCGAAGCTGCCCTTCACGCCATCGAAAAAGCTGGATTTGACGGATTCACCGGCACGCGCGACGGCGCGTTTCAGGGGCGAGATAGCGGCGGAACCAGCGGCGCGCGCCAAACCGCCCATGCCGGCAGCAACACCAGCCGCACCGGACTGACCGAGCGATCCGACGCTATAGGCAGCGGAGGCAGCGCCTGCGGTTGCCGCGCCGCCACGAACGGCAGCGGCTCCACCGGACAGGGCAGCGGCACCGCCCTTGGCGGCAAGCATGGCCCCGCCGCCAGCGGCGATGGCCGCGCCGCCGACCGCAAGCCCGGTTCCCACAGCTGCGCCTGCGCCAAGCTGGGGTCCGCCCGAAACAATGCCGTTGGCGATGCCGGGACCGAAGATGCCGAGGCCGAGCAGCGACAGGGCTGCCAGAACAATCGCCATAGCGTCGTCCACGGTGGGGGTCGCCCCACCGAAACCGGCTGTGAATTGCGAGAAGAGCGTCGAGCCGATGCCGATAATGACCGACAGCACCAGCACCTTGATACCGGAAGAAACCACGTTCCCCAGAACCTTCTCGGCCATGAAGGCGGTTTTGCCGAAAAGGCCGAAAGGGATCAGCACGAAGCCGGCGAGCGTGGTCAGCTTGAACTCGATCAGCGTCACGAAAAGCTGGATGGCCAGGATGAAGAAAGCAAGGATCACCAGCGCCCAGGCAAAGAGAAGGCAGACGATCTGGACCAGATTCTCGAAAACCGCGATCCAGCCCATCAGGTCGGAAACGGATTCGAGCAATGGACGGCCCGCGTCGAGGCCGGTCTGCGCCACGCGACCCGGCCGCATCAGATCGGTGACGGAAAAGCCGGTGCCCGAGGCCATCAGGCCGAGGCCGGCGAAGCTCTCGAAGACGATCCGCGCGAGATTGTTCCAGTTGGAAATGATGTAGGCGAAGACGCCGACGGAAAGGGTCTTTTTCACCAGCCGCGCGACCACATCGTCATCGGCGCCCCATGCCCAGAAGAGCGCGGCGAGCGTCACGTCGATGACGATCAGCGTCGTGGCGATGAAGGCGACTTCGCCGCCGAGCAGCCCGAACCCGCTGTCGATATAGCTGGTGAAGATGCCCAGGAAGTTGTCGATGACCCCCGTTCCCCCCATAGCTCACTGTCCTCCGGTCTGCTGCGGAGCTTCGGGCGCAGGAGTCCTGCCAAGGAAGCGGTCGCGGGATTCAGCCCAGGCGGCGAGGCAGCCGGCGTCATTCGCCGCCGCCTCGCCGCGCTGCTGGCAACGGCGCAAGGTTTCGCGCAGCGGATCGGCCGGGGGCTGGAGGGCCGATGCTGGCCTTGGCGCGGAAGGCTCGTCCTTCCGCGCCATGTCGATTGCGGTCGCCGTAACGGCGATGGCGACGAACACCACGGCCCCGAGGCGGGCCAGTATCTTGCCGTCCATGGCGAGCCTCCCGTCAGTTGTTGCCGTTGAACATCTGCGCGTTGCCGGGCTGGTAGCCGGTGCCCGGCGTCAGGAACCGCTCGCGCTGGATGCGGCCCTGTTCGGCAGCGGTCGCGCGCTCCGCCTCGATCAGCGCCTCGGCCCGGCCGTTGGCCGACATGACCGCGATCAGATCCGAAAGCTGCTGCGATTGCAGGGCGAGAAGCTGGTTGCCGGCCTGCGTGGCTTGCAGCGCGCCGGTCGCGCCCTGGCTCTGGCCGACCAGCGCGGCCATCTCGGCGCGATTGCTATCGATATTGCCGACAACACCCGCCTGGACGCGCATGGCGTCCTGCAAGCCGCCAACGGTGTTCTCCCACCGGCTGCGCGCATCCGCGATGAGCTGCTGGTCGGTCGCGGTCAGAGACAGATTGCCGTAATCCTGCTGGAACATCTGGTCGATGTTCTGCACGTCGAAGGCGATGTTCTGCGCCTGCCCGAGAAGCTGCTGCGTGCGTTGGACGTTCTGCTGAAGCTGCTGGAGGGAGGAATACGGCAGGCTCGCAAGGTTGCGAGCCTGGTTGATCAGCATCTGGGCCTCATTCTGGAGACTGGCGATCTGGTTGTTGATCTGCTCAAGGGTGCGGGCGGCGGTCAGCAGGTTCTCGGCGTGGTTGGTCGGGTCATAGACGATCCGGCCAAACCCACCGAAGAAGGCATGGGCCGGTGTCGTGAACACCGGGGCCAGCGCCAGCGGTGCGGCAAGTGTGAGGGCCAGTGCGGAGGCGCCGACCATATGGGTGATGCGGGGCATTTTGCGCGTCATGGGGAAATCTCCTTTTCGTCCAGGGTGAGTTCGATCTCGTCGCCGACGGCGGCGTCGATGGGTGGGGCTTCATCCCACGGGGCGAGATTGGTGAGGCTCGGGATCAGGTCGGCTGCCCAAGCGACGCCGCGATGGCGCAGCCAGGCTGCCATAAACCCGTCGCGGTCGTTGGCGAGATGGATGCGCTCGATGTCAGCCTGATCTGATTTGGCGGATGCTGCGCAGAGCGCGAGGCCGACTTCGGACAGGCCCAGCTCGAACAGGCGATTGCCCCTGCGGCTTTGGCAGTAATAGTCGCGCTTGGGTGTGGCCCGCGCGAGGATTTCGATCTGGCGGTCATTGAGACCGAACCGCCTGTAAATCTCGGTGATCTGCGGCTCGATGGCGCGCTCGTTGGGAAGCAGGAGCCGTGTCGGGCAGCTCTCGATGATCGCCGGCGCTATGGGCGAATTGTCGATGTCCGACAGGCTTTGCGTGGCGAAGATGACGCTGGCATTTTTCTTGCGCAGCGTTTTGAGCCATTCGCGGAGCTGGCCGGCGAAGCCATCGTCGTCCAGCGCAAGCCAGCCTTCGTCGATGATGAGCAGCGTCGGCCGTCCGTCCAGCTTGTCGCCGATGTGGTGAAACAGGTAGGACAGCACGGCAGGAGCCGCGCCAGTCCCCACCAGCCCCTCGATCTCGAAGGCCTGCACGTCCGCCGTGCCGAGATATTCGGCCTCGGCATCGAGCAGCCGGCCATGAGCTCCGCCAATGCAATAGGGACGCAACGCCTGTTTCAGATCGTTGGACTGGAGCAGCGCGCTCAGCCCGGTGATGGTCCGCTCCCCAGCCGGTGCCGAGGCCAGCGACGTCAGCGCCGTCCAGATATGCTCCCGGACCTCGGGGGTGATCTGAACAGTCTCGCGCGAGAGGATTGCCGCGATCCAGTCGGCGGCCCAGGCACGTTCCGCAGTCTCGTGGATTCGCGCCAGTGGTTGCAGGGCGACCCCGGCAATGTCCTGAGCGAGAGAAATGCGCAAATCCCGATCCACGGAACTGTCAGGGCTGAAAACCCCGGCGGCGGTCAGTTCGCCGCCGAGATCATGCCAGTCGCCACCCATGGCGAGCGTAGCGGCCCGGATGCTGCCGCCGAAGTCGAAGGCGAAGATCTGGCTTCGTGCGTAACGGCGGAACTGGAGTGCGGCGAGAGCAAGGAGAACGCTCTTGCCCGCGCCTGTTGGGCCGACGACAAGGGTGTGGCCTACGTCGCCGACATGGAGACTTAGCCGGAACGGGGTAGAGCCTTCGGTCCTGGCGTAAAGCAGTGGAGCGTCGCCGAAATGCTCGTCCCGTTCCGGCCCCGCCCACACCGCCGAAAGCGGGATCATGTGGGCGAGATTCAAAGTGCTGATGGGCGGCTGCCGCACATTCGCGTAGGCGTGTCCGGGCAGGCTGCCGAGCCATGCGTCAACCGCGTTGACGGTTTCCGGCATGGCGGTGAAATCTCTGCCTTGAATCACCTTTTCGGCAAGGCGCAGCTTCTCGTCGGCAATGCGCGGGTCGGCATCCCAAACGGTGATGGTGGCCGTGACATAGGCCATGCCCGCAACATCCGCCCCAAGCTCCTGCAAGGCCATGTCGGCGTCGAGCGCCTTGTTGGCCGCATTGGTGTCCACAAGGGCGGACGCCTCGTTGGTCATCACCTCTTTCAGAATCGCGGCGATGCTCTTGCGCTTCGCAAACCATTGGCGGCGGATGCGGGTCAGCAGCCGCGTCGCATCGGTCTTGTCGAGCAGGATCGCGCGCGTGCTCCATCTGTAGGGGAACGGCAGGCGGTTCATTTCGTCGAGCAGGCCTGGCGTCGTCGCGGTCGGGAATCCCACGATGGTCAGGACGCGCAGATGCGCGTCGCCAAGGCGCGGCTCCAGCCCACCGGTCAAGGGCTGGTCGGCCAGCAGCGCGTCGAGGTGCATCGGCACCTCGGGCACGCGCACGCGATGCCGGTTGGTCGAAATGGTGGAATGGAGATAGGTAAGCGTCGCGCCGTCATCCATCCAACGGCACTCGGGCATGAAGCCGTCGAGCAAGGCCAGCACGCGGTCGGTGCGGTCGATGAAGCCGCGCAGCAGCTCCCACGGGTCCACGCCGGTTTTCTCTCGGCCCTCGTAGAGCCATGTTTCCGCGCGGGCCGCTTCCTCGGCCGGGGGCAGCCAGAGGAAGGTCAGGAAGTAGCCCGACACGAAATGCGTGCCCGCTTCCTCGAAACCGGCTTTCCGCTCGGCATCGACCAGCGCCGACGCGGCATCGGGAAAGATGCTGTCGGGATATGTCGCTGCCTCGCTACGCTGCGCCTCTACGAAGATGCTCCAGCCGGAGCCGAGACGGCGCACGGCGTTGTTGATGCGGCCGGCGACGGCGACCAGCTCGGCCGCGACGGCGGAATCCAGATCGGGACCGCGAAACTTCGCCGTCCGCTGGAAACTCCCGTCCTTGTTCAAGACGACGCCGGAGCCGACCAGCGCGGCCCATGGCAGATAGTCGGCGAGCCGGGTGGTGGTGCGGCGGTATTCGGTAAGGTTCATCATCGACGCGCCTCCCTCAAACCGCCAGATGGCCGGGGACGCGCAGATGCCTGCGCCCGACCTCGACGAATTGGGGATCGCGCTTCGCCGCCCACACGGCCGCGAAATGGCCGATTGCCCAAATGGCGATGCCGACCAGCCAGAGGCGCAGGCCGAGGCCCACGGCCCCCGCCAGCGTTCCGTTCATGATGGCGATGGAGCGCGGTGCGCCGCCGAGCAGGATATGCTCGGTCAGCGCCCGGTGGACCGGGATCGAGAATCCCGGCACCGCGTCGAGCTGTTCGAGTCCGCCCGCCATCAAACGAGAGCCCCGCCACCGAAGGAGAAGAACGACAGGAAGAAGCTCGACGCTGCAAAGGCGATGGACAGGCCGAACACGATCTGGATCAGCTTGCGAAAGCCGCCGCCCGTATCGCCGAAGGCCAGCGTCAGGCCGGTGACGATGATGATGATGACGGCGATGATCTTGGCGACCGGCCCCTCGATGGACTGGAGGATGCTTTCGAGGGGCGCTTCCCACGGCATCGACGAGCCGGACGCATGGGCGGCCGGTGCCATGAACAGGCTGACATAGGTGGTGGCCGTGGCGACGTGGCGACGCAGGCGCATGGCATGACGGATCATTCGGAATCTCCTTCTGGATCGGGGATGATCGGGGTAATGCGGTAGTTGCCGGCGGGATCGAGCCCGTCGATGCGGGCAAGTTCGGCGAGCCGGCGCGCGAAACCGCGCCCGGACAGGACAGCAACAAGGTCGATGGCCTCCCCGATCAGCGACCGGGGGACCGTGATGACGGCTTCCTGGACAAGCTGTTCGAGGCGGTGGAGTGCGCCGAGCGCGGAACCAGCATGGAGGGTGCCGATGCCGCCGGGATGGCCGGTGCCCCAAAGTTTCAGGAGCCCGAGTGCTTCCGGGCCGCGCACCTCGCCGACTATGATGCGGTCAGGCCGGAAGCGCATGGTCGCGCGCGACAGCTCGAGGAGATCGATCACCTCGTCCACGCTGCGCATCGGCACCTTGTTTTCGGCGGTGCATTGCAGTTCGCGCATGTCCTCGATGATAATGACACGATCGGCGCCCTTCGAGACTTCCGCCAGGAGCGCATTGGTGAGTGTGGTCTTGCCGGTCGATGTCCCGCCGGCCACGAGGATGTTGGCGCGTGTGGCAACGCCCAGGCGCAATGCCTCGGCCTGAAACCGGGTCATAATGCCAGCCGCCACATAGTCGTCCAGCGTGAAGACCGCGACGGCGGGCTTGCGGATGGCAAAGGCCGGCGCATCGACGACAGGCGGCAGCAAACCCTCGAAGCGCTCCCCGCTCTCCGGCAGTTCCGCGGAGACGCGCGGGCTGCGGGCATGGACCTCCGCGCCGACATGGTGCGCGACCAGGCGCACGATGCGCTCGCCATCGGCAGCAGACAGGCGCTCGCCGGTATCGGCCAGACCTTCCAAAAGCCGATCTATCCAGATGCGGCCATCGGGGTTCAGCATGACCTCGATGACGGAGGGGTCTTCCAGAAACCGGGCAATGGCCGGGCCGAGCGCGGTGCGCAACATCCGTGCCCCGCGCCCGATGATTTCCTGTCTGTGGTCGGTGAAGGTCATGTCGGCCCCGGTTTCTGGCGGGGCGCAACAGGTGGTCCCCGGATCGGGGTCGATTAAGAAAGCCCGGAATCGGGCCGCTTCAACAAGTATTTAAGCGCATGCGGCGGGATGCGGTGATCTGCGGAAAATAGGACAGGATGCGGAGTCAGGATCGGTCGCCGTCCGCGCCGGACTGGTCCTGCGGAAACGAATCAACGTCGCGCGAAAGCTCTTTCAGGAACCTGTCGCCGGTTGCCAGCCGCTTGCCGAGGGTCTGCATGAATCCCTCGAACCGTTCGGCCCCCTTGGCGCGGGCCGAGGCTTGTGCGCTTTCGGGCTGCGGAGGCGTGGCGGCAAGCCAGAAGTAGACGAACAGCGAGACGGTTTCGCCGAGCACGGCGAGATCTTCGTCGAGTATGTCGATCTGGCGCCCGATCCTGTCCAGGCGGCGCGACATGGCCGCTTCCAGCCGATCCGCCGCGTCGCCGGACAAGAAGGAAGCGACGGCAGCCTCGATGATGGCGGATTTCGAGACTTGCCGGCGCAGGGCCAGCATTTCAACCTGTTTAAGCAGCTCCGGGTCGAAATAGACGTTCATGCGGGTTCTGGTTGCCATGGGCGTATCCTCAAAGGTCGATTCCATCATCGGGGTTCAGCGCCACCTGCCGCGCGACCATCCTCATGCGCTGGCGCATGGCGCGGGCCTTGGCCGCGTCAACATCCGGCTCGTCGTCCAGAAACTCGAACTCCTGTTCGGGCGACGGCGGCGGGGCGACGACTTCCTCATGCTCGGGCAATTCCGGCTCGCGGCGGATGCCGGCATTGGCTGGATCACCCTCGTTCCCGTCTGCGGCAGCCGGAGCGGAACGGCTTTCCGCCGCGACCACGCGGCCGGACCAATCATCGGCGGATGGGCTGGGCGCCAGCGGAGCGGCGACCAGATCGGGCGGGGTCAGGATGCGTTCCTGAAACCGCGCATCCTCGAAATAGCGTGCCTTGGTCGCGCGGATCGGCGGCGTGCCCGCGACCATCACGATTTCGTCCGTTGGCGGAAGCTGCATGATCTCGCCCGGCGTGAGCAGCGGCCGGGCCGTCTCCTGCCGCGACACCATGAGATGCCCGAGCCACGGGGCCAATCTGTGCCCGGCATAGTTGGTGGAATCGCGCAGTTCGGTCGCGGTGCCGAGCGCGTCACTCACCCGCTTGGCGGTGCGTTCGTCATTCGTGGCGAAGCTGACGCGCACATGGCAATTGTCGAGAATGGCGTTGTTCGGCCCATAGGCGCGCTCGATCTGGTTGAGGCTCTGCGCGATCAGGAAACCTTTGATTCCGTAGCCCGCCATGAAGGCCAAGGCGGACTCGAAAAAATCCAATCTGCCGAGCGCCGGAAACTCGTCGAGCATCAACAGCAGCCGATGGCGCTTGCCGGAGGTGGTCAATTCCTCCGTCAACCGCCTGCCGATCTGGTTGAGGATCAGGCGGATGAGGGGCTTGGTGCGGTTTATGTCGGACGGCGGCACGACCAGATAGAGCGTGACCGGCTGGCAGCTGCCGACCAGATCGGCAATGCGCCAGTCGCATCGTGCGGTGACGCGCGCCACCACGGGATCACGATACAATCCCAAAAACGACATGGCGGTGGACAGCACGCCGCTGCGCTCGTTCTCGCTTTTGTTCAGCAGTTCGCGAGCCGACGGCGCGATGACGGGATGAACGCCCGCCTCGCCGAGATGCGGCGTGTCCATCATGGCGCGCAAGGTCGCCTCGACCGGGCGGCGCGGATCGGACAGGAAGTTGGCGACGCCCGCCAGCGTCTTGTCTTTCTCCGCATAGAGAACATGCAGGATCGCGCCGACCAGAAGCGAATGGGAAGTCTTTTCCCAATGGTTGCGCTTGTCGAGGCTGCCTTCAGGATCGACCAGAATATCCGCGATATTCTGAACGTCCCTGACCTCCCACTCGCCTTGCCTGACCTCCAGCAGCGGGTTGTAGGCGGCCGATTTGGCGTTGGTCGGATCGAACAGCAAAACGCGGCCGTGCTTCGCACGAAAGCCGGCTGTCAGTGTCCAGTTTTCCCCTTTTATGTCGTGGACAATAGCGGATGCCGGCCATGTCAGCAGCGTCGGCACTACCAGCCCGACACCTTTGCCGCTGCGCGTCGGGGCGAAGCATAGGACATGCTCGGGACCGTCATGGCGTAGATAGTCCCGTTCGTATCGGCCGAGCACGACGCCATCGGAGCCGAGCAAGCCGGCGCTGCGGATTTCCTTGTCCTCGGCCCATCGCGCCGATCCGTATGTGGCGACGTTGCGCGCTTCCCGCGCCCGGATGATCGACATGAAGATGGCGGCGGCGATGGCGAGGAAGCCGCCGGACGTGGCGATGATTGCACCCTCTACGAAGATCGCGGGCGCATAGGCGTCGAAAGAAAACCACCACCAGAAGAAGGCCGGCGGACAATAGACCGGCCAGCCCGCCAACTCGAACCACGGTGCTCCAAGCTGCGGCTGGAAGCCGAGGCGGAACGCCGTCCATTGCGTCGCTGCCCACACCATCACCAGAACGATGGTGAAGACGACAGCGATCTGACCCCATAAAATTCGGCCTCCGCGCATACGGGCTCCAGTCGGCAAGAGAGACAGAGCCGATCAGAGAGTAGGCAAAATCGGGACAGGCAACAGCAAAGATGATGCGAGAGGGCTGCCGGATACTATCGGCGGTATATAGGACGGGTTGCTTCGGTGTTCACGGTCACCCTGCTACTACTGCGCAGACGGCTTCGCGAATCGCGGCCCATCGTGCCTGCGAGCATAAGCAGGTTGCGCAGCGCGGCGTTGCGATTGAACGGCGACCAGACAGCCGAGAAAGGGACTGGCTCTGGCTCATCGGCCAACGGCAGGAACACGATGCCCGTTGACGGCAGTTGCGCCGTGGCGGCACTGACGATGGTGACGCCGAAACCCTGCCCAACCATGGACAGTAGCGTTCCCCGCCCTACGTCGAAGCGCTGGATCGACGGTGCGGGCCAAAGCCCTGCCAGACGCAGCACGATATGGTCATGAACCTGCGGTCCAGTGCCGCCATGCCGAACAAGGAACGTCTCTCCCACCAGATCGGCCCAGGTGATCTCCGGTCGTCCGGCAAGGCGATGATTCTCCGGCAGCGCAACCACCAGCGGCTCGGTCCAGATCGGACGGGCGTGGTAGTCGGGCAGTTCGGGAGCCCCCGCCACGAACGCCACATCCAACCGGTCGGCGCGAAGCTGCATCACCGCCTCGCGGGCTGTGCCTTCGGTGATCTCGACGTCGATGCCAGGATGGTCTTCGCGGAATTGCGCGATCAGTTCGGCAAGAAAGCTGCGCGGCATCAGAGCATGGATACCGACGCGCAGTCGGCCGCACTCTCCCGACGCCGCCATACCAGCAGTCTTCACCGCATGGTCGAGTTGATCGACGCCGGCGGCGACCCGCTCGACAAAGAGGCGCCCGGCCTCGGTAAGGCGGACGCCTCTGGTATTGCGCTCGAACAGAAGGATGCCGAGGTCTTGCTCCAGCGCCTTGATCCTCGCGCTGACGTTGGACTGGCTGGTGCCGAGCGCCTGAGCGGCGCGGTAGAAGCTGAGATGTTCGGCGACGGCAAGCGTCTGGATCAACGATGCAAGTGGAATGCGCCCCAAACTAAGTTGATGGCTTGGCGGATTTAACCTGCTCTTTTTCTTCAGCCTGCCCATGCCTATCCGCTACGATCTCAATCACGACGAAGTGGCGAAAGGCCTGCGGAGCATTGGCAAGCACATTACATAAAGAAACGCACCGACAATCCAAACCCAACCGTTCCATGCTCCGGCGGTGGCAGAATAGAGTGCCGTAAAGCCAAGCGGTCCCGCGATGGCGCTTAAATTGGTGAGGCTCGTAAGCGTTCCCTGCAAGGCTCCCTGCTTGTTGTTGCTGACATTATTCGAAAGCATTGCCTGCAAGGCCGGCATGCCGACACCCCCGGCGGCAAGCAGCAACAGAACCGGAAACACCATCCATCCCTGCGTGACAAAAGCCAGAAGAATGAAGCCAGTCGCATCCGCGGCCATGCCAAACAGCAGCGTGCGCCGTTCTCCAAGTCGGCTTGAAAGAGGGCCGGTAACAAACGCTTGAAAAATCGCATGTGTTGCTCCAAACGCCGCGAGCGACAAGCCGACGGTCGTGGTGTTCCACTGAAAACGATCCTCACCATATATGACCCATAGGGCCGCCGGCACTTGGCCAATCAGTTGAATAATGAAGAAAACTGCGAAAAGCGCAGTTAGCCCACGCAACGCATCGTCCAGCCGGAACAGAACCAATGGTTCGATGTGAACCGACTTTCCGGTCTTGCCATGACCGCGACGAGTCTCCCTGAGGAAAATGCAGGCAAGCAGGAACGCGATCCCGTTGAGAAGGGCAGCGGCGACAAACGGAGCATGAGCAGAAATACCGCCGAGCATACCACCAAGAGCTGGCCCGGCAATCATGCCCGTACCATAGCAGGCCCCCATGTAGCCGAACCACCGTGCGCGCGAACCTTCCCCCGTCGAATCGGCAATGGTTGAAGCAGCTACGGCTCCGGTTGCTCCCGTGACGCCGGAGACGAGTCGGCCGATATAAAGCACCCACAGGACCGGCGCAGATGCCATGATCGTGTAATCGACTGCGGCTCCCGCGAGAGAAGCCAGAAGCACCGGACGCCGACCGTAAGCATCCGAAAGTTGTCCAAGCAGGGGCGCGAAGACGACCTGCACCAACGCATAGAGCGACAGCAAGGCACCATAGTGACCAGCGACCTGCTCCGTCGGCACAAGCTCGCGCAGAAGCGCTGGAAGGACCGGCATGATGAGGCCGAGACCCATGGCGTCGAGACCCACGATCAGCAGGGCAATGATGGCAGAGCTGTGCACCTGAAACTCCAGTGCCGCTCAAGCGCGAGCGACTTTATCATCGATAAGTATATGGACATAGAACTTATCGGTGATAAATTGTCAAGCGTTGACGAAGGAGCATGAATGACCAAACTGGACAAGGGCACCGTGATCGCGACGGCGCTGGAACTGCTGAACGAGGTTGGCATGGACAACCTGACGACGCGAAAGCTCGCTGAACGCCTCAAGGTTCAGCAGCCAGCGCTTTACTGGCATTTCCAAAACAAGCGTGCGCTGCTTGACGCACTGGCCGAGGCGATGCTGACGGAACGCCACACTCGGTCCCTACCCAAGGAAAACGAGGACTGGCGGGTGTACCTGAAAGAAAACGCCCTGAGTTTCAGAATGGCGTTGCTCTCTTATCGCGACGGCGCGCGTATCCATGCGGGAACTCGACCGACAGAACCGAATTTTGGCACCGCCGAGGCACAAATACGCTTTCTCTGCACGGCGGGCTTTAGTCCGAAGCATGCCGTTTGGACGCTTTTGGCGGTCAGCAACTATGTAGTCGGTTCCGTTCTCGAACAGCAGGCATCTGATGCCGATGAGAGAATTTCGGACAGGTCAGATGTATCCGAGCAAGCACCATCGTCCTTCCTACACGGTCTGTTTCACGAGTTGGAAACAGACAGCATGGATGCTGCGTTCAACTTTGGACTCGACAGCCTCATCGCCGGTTTCGAGCGGCTGCGTTCATGTACAACAAATTAGGATCAAGACCTACTAATTTGGGTTGAGGCATGACTCACGGTCTCGCTTGATGGAGGGAGCCGATGACCGGAACCAACACGCTGGCCACATACTTTATTTCGCGAAAGCAAGAGCGTGCAACCAGGTGAAAATGCCAAGCGAACAGCAATGCCTGCCTCGGGAGAGTAGCGACGGCAATTGCGTGCAATAAGGCTTCTGACGTAAGCTCAGCATCTTCCCCTAGTCTAGCATCATATTAGCTTGGTGATGGACTTCTCAGATAGCCGATGATCAGCCTGCGGCACTGGCCGATCAGCCCATCGGCGCCGACCCTGACGGGATGCCGCTGGATCGCCCGGTGCGCGACCGTTTCCAGCACCGTCTCGATCATGGCGGCCGCATCCGCAAGGTCGAGATCGGGCGAGATTTCCTGCCGATGTCGCTCCAGTTCCGTCTCGATCACCTTCGCCATCCCCCGGCTGATGGCGCGCGTCTTTTCCTCGCGGCCGATGCGCGGTGCGAGATCGTTCAACGCGCGATGCATTTCCGGCTCATGCGGATGGGAAACGAGCGCGAACCCGATCATCGCATCCACGGTATCCACCAGCGTCTTCCCTGGCCGCGCCCGGACCATCGCGGTGAAGCGCGCGAGGACCTCGTCGCTGTAGTGATCGACGACGGCGGCCGCGAGCCCCTGCTTGTTGGGGAAATACTGGTAGAGCGAACCGATGCTCACGCCGGCGCGCTCCGCGACCCGCGCCGTCGTGAGGTTCACGAACCCCTGCTCCGTCAAAAGCTGAGCGGTGGCGACGATGATCGCCTCCACGGTGGCCTGAGCGCGCGCCTGCCGGGGGATTTTTCGTGGGTTTACATTCACTTGTGCGGTGCCGGGCATCGGTCGTCCGAATGCGAATACAAAATATGATGGATTCGTCACATATTTGAGCCATCGGTCAAACGAGATCAAGGGAGCTTCCCATGAACCGGACTAAGGCCACGATCGCCATCAGCATCGCGTTGTCCATCGTGGCGACGACGCTCATCCTGCCCATCCTGGCTCCTCTCATCCGGGAGCTGCATCTTTCCGTCGTTCAGGGCGGGTTGATGCTTTCGATCGGCTCCGTCGCCATGGTGGTCGCGGCTCCTTTGTGGGGCATCGTCAGCGATCGCTACGGGCGCAAGAAAACCATCGTCGCCGGCTTTCTCGGCGTCTTCGCGGGCTACGCGGTCTATACGTTGGTCGTGGTCGGCGGTCTTTCGGGTGCCATGTCCGTGACCGCCATCTTCCTTGCGCTCACGGCGTCGCGCGCTTTCGTCGGCGCTTTCCTGTCTGCCGTGCCGTCGGGCGCCCAGGCGTTGATGGCGGATATCACGAGCCCGTCCGAGCGGGCCGGAGGCATGGCCATCATAGGAGGCGCAACCGGTCTCGGCCTGATTGTCGGTCCCGCGGTGAGCGGCGTCCTCGTGGCCGGCGGCATCACGTGGCCGCTCTATGCGGCGACTGCGCTCTGTGCCTCCGGCGCGCTCGCGGCCCTGTTCTTCCTGAAGGCTCCGCCTGTGGCTTCGCCGGTCCGTCCGCAGCGGACAAGCCTGTTCTCCGCCGCTCTGCAACCCTGGCTCGTTGCCGGCATCCTGCTTTGGGTCGCGATCGCGACCGTTCAGATCAGCGCAGGGTTCTATTTTCAGGACAGGCTCAATCTGGACGGAGAGACCGCTGCAGGGATGCTCTCTGTCGCGCTCACCCTCGTCGGAATTGCGATGTTCGTCGTGCAATTCCTGCAGGTCAGAATCATGGGGTTCACGCCGCGTGCTCTCGTGCTTTCCGGAGCGGGTAGCTGGATCGCAGGGCTGCTTCTCCTCCTGTCGACGGCGAACGCATCGGCATACTATCTCGCCTACACGCTGCTGGGGCTTGGAGCCGGATTCCTCCTGCCGGGGATCATGGCCGGGGCATCTCTGGCCGTCGGCCATGACGATCAGGGGGTGGCGGCGGGCCTCGTCTCCGCTTCGCAGGGCATCGGTTTCATCATCGGTCCGGCCGCCAGCACCATGCTCTATGAATGGAACGAGACCTTGCCGTTCTGGTCGCTCGCCGGGCTGATGGTCGTTCTCATCCTGAGGTTCGCCTTCATTCCGGTGCATGGTGCCCCATTTCCTAACACTTCGGCTACCGGGGGCGCAGATGTCTGATACCCTCAATCGCCAGCTCGTCCTCATCGCGCGTCCGGACGCGAATGTCGGCCCCGAGCATTTCGAGATGCGCCGTTCGACCGTGCCGGCGCTCGAAGCGGGTCAGGCGCTGGTGCGCGTGCACTGGCTGGGAATCGACGCCACCCAGCGGACATGGCTCAACGAGCGTGAGACCTACACGTCTCCCGCCCGTATCGGCAGCGTCATGCCGGGAAGCGGCGTCGGGCAGGTCGTCGCCAGCAGAAGCGAGCTTTTCAAGGTCGGCGACTGGGTCGTCGGCGAGACGGGCTGGCAGGACTACGCTCTGGCTGCCGGCGAGGGGCTCCACGGGTTCACCCGCATTCCCGAAGGGGTCGAACCGAGAGCGATGCTGAGCGTCCTCGGCGTCAACGGGCTGACCGCTTATTTCGGGATGACGGAAATCGCAAAGCCGCTCGAAGGCGAGACCGTCTTCGTCAGCGCCGCCGCCGGCGGCGTCGGGTCGATCGCAGGCCAGATCGCCCGCAAGCTGGGCGCGCGCGTCATCGGGTCCGCCGGTGGGGAACGCAAATGCGCCTGGGCCCGCGACGTCGCGCGATTCGACGCCTGCATCGACTATCGCGCGGAAGACATGCGCGAGAGGCTCGGCGCACTGGCGCCCGACGGCATCGACGTGGTGTTCGACAATGTCGGCGGCGCGACGCTGGAAGCCGCACTCGATCATATCGCGCCGCATGCGCGCGTCGTTCTGTGCGGCAGCATTTCCTCCGGCTACCGCAACGACGCCTACGGCCGCGGCCCGTCGAACTACATGCAGCTCGCATTCAAACGCGCGCGCATGGAAGGCTTCATCTTCCTCGATTTCGTGGCGCAGTTTCCGCAGGCGCTCTACCGGATGCTGGCCTGGGTTCAGGCCGGCGACATCCGCTACGAGGAGACCATCAGCCCCGGCCTCGAAACGGCACCCGCCGCGCTCGCCGGCCTGTTCGAAGGACGCAATCTCGGGAAGCAGCTCGTGCAGGTGTGCTCCTCACAATCCGACTGATCACAGGAGAAAGTTGCATGAACATCCTTATACTCGGCGCTGCCGGCGCCACTGGACGGCTATGCGTGGACGAATGCCTCGCCCGCGGGCATAAGGTCGGAGCATTCGTTCACAACTCGGCGCTGCGAAACGCGGGAGAGCGGCTGGAGACGGTGCGCGGAGACCTCAGAAACCGAGCCGACATAGCAATCGCGCTTGAAGGCAGGGACGCCGTTGTCTCGACCTCGATGCAGTCGATTGACGCCGGCAGTGGCGCGCTCGACAAAGAGGTGTCCGGCCTCTGTGAACCGGGCACCTGCCGATCGCCGCCGCATCAGTCACGTTCTCAGCAGTCTCGCTGCGTCCGGCCGTGGGTGCAGTAGCATGGCTTCCTTGGATTGATGACGCATCGGATAGCCCTCACGCTATGTTGCCAGCTGTCACATATGTAACTTGCATAATGGAAGTCACATCGTTATGAATGTGTGATGCAGCGAACAAGCTTTCTGTCATTCGAGTGTCCCGCAGCCCGAGCGCTGGAAAGCGTCGGTGACTGGTGGAGCATCTTGATCCTGCGAGACGCCTTCCAAGGGCTTAGAAAATTCGATGAATTCGAGAAGAATCTCGGAATTTCCGCGAACATTTTGGCGAGGCGATTGAAGCATCTCACGGCGGAAGGGTTGTTTGAAAGGCAACGATACAATGATCATCCGCCTCGATTTGAATACGTCCTTACCGACAAAGGGCGGGATTTCTATCCCGTAGCAATCGCCCTGTTCGCATGGGGGAACCGGAACCTTGCGCCACATGAAATAGCCATGCGGCTCGGCGACAAAGAAACCGGCAGGGAACGAAACGCCATCATGGTCGATGCGGATACTGGAGAAAAAATTACTCCTGAAAACACCGTTCTTCTAGCAGGCCCAGCGGCAACGGAGGAAACGATGCGCGTCATAAATCGCGTGAAGCGGATAAGCTCAGAAAAAGGAGCGGAATAATCCAATGCGTCGAATTGTTGTAACCGGCATGGGTTTGGTAGGTCCTCTTGGCTGTGGCGTTGAAATAAGCTGGAAAAGACTTCTCGACGGGAAATCGGGAATTAAGAGTTTGCCTGATGAAATTTCCAGAAATCTTCCGGTGAAAATCGGCGGACTCGTTCCTAGCCCGATTGAAGATTCCGAGGCTGGTTTTGATCCCGATTTGATCGTTGACACAAAGGATCAACGAAAAATGGATCGCTTCATTCTGTTTGCACTTGCGGCCGCGAAGGAGGCTCTCGAAACGGCGGGATGGCATCCCGCGAGCGACTACGAATGTGAGCGCACGGCGACAGTTATTGCCTCTGGTATAGGCGGCTTTCCTGCTATCGCTTCGGCAGTTCGCATAACGGATACACGGGGAGCAAGGAGGCTCTCACCCTTTACCGTGCCATCGTTTCTCGCCAACCTCGCGGCAGGACATGTTACCATCAGGTATGGATTTACAGGTCCAATTGGCACGCCTGTAACCGCCTGCGCTGCTAGCGTTCAGGCCATCGGCGACGCCGCACGGCTGATACGCTCCAACGAGGCCGACATCGCTCTGTGCGGCGGGGCAGAAGCATGCATTGATAAGGTTAGTCTTGGGGCATTTGCTGCCGCGCGAGCACTATCCACCGGCTACAATACTACCCCGGAACTGGCGTCGAGGCCATTCGACACCGAGCGCGATGGTTTCGTAATGTCCGAAGGGGCTGGTCTGATCGTCATAGAGGAGTTGGAACATGCCCTCGCTCGGGGTGCCAAACCCATAGCCGAATTGGTAGGATACGGCACTAGCGCTGATGCACACCATATGACTGCCGGCCCAGAGGACGGTCGAGGCGCGGCCCGTGCGATGAAAATCGCGCTCCAGAGTGCTGGGTTGAAGCCAGTCAATATTCAACATTTGAACGCTCATTCGACCTCCACCCCCGTAGGTGACCGCGGAGAAATAGCGGCGATTAAATCCGTCTTTGGCAATCATAATGTGGCCGTGAGCGCCACGAAATCGGCGACCGGACACCTACTTGGTGCCGCAGGCGGTATTGAGGCAATCTTCACGATACTCGCCCTACGGGATCAAATCGCTCCCCCAACGAGAAATTTAGAAAACCCCGATCCTGTTGCCGCTGGTATCGACCTCGTTCACCAATCTGCGCGACCCATTCTCATGGAACATGCCATTTCCAACGGGTTCGGCTTTGGCGGCGTTAATTCAAGTGTCGCTTTCCGGCGATGGTAGTAACTATATTCATCATTCATCTCGGACGGAAGTTTCCAAGCGATTCGGTTTGCGTTACATCGGCAACAGCCATAAACTGAATAAGTGAAATGAGCGGTATCCTGCCGGGCAGGATACCGCCATTCACGAGCCTGCGATGACGGGTGCGCCGTATGGGTGACAGCCGTCCTGCCAATCGCCGGTTAGACGACTGACGACCTCTCGACAGGAACGTCACGGGAGCGAAGTAGCGCCAGACCCGTTGATACCAGCACCGCCATCGTCATCGCGTAGAAGATCAAGGGCCATGTAGTGTCGCCATTCAACAACGTCACCGCCAATGTTCCGACGATGCTGACGATCAGACTTTGGATGCAGAAGTAGAACGCGACTGCCGATCCTGCGATGTCATCGAACTTTGCAAGTGCGCCGTTGGCGGTAACGGACACCGTAACAACAATGCCGATCGCCATAACCCACATCGGTAGGATGAAGGTGAGGAATGACGGCGAGCCGTAGAGTTCGCCGACCCCCAGCAGGGCCGCTCCGCAAATGAGCAAAGCCATCCCGCGCGCCACGCATCCGGCAATGCCCCATCTTACGACAAAGGACTTCGCGAAACGCGTTGTCACGATCATGACGAACGCGACAGTGGCAAAGGTCAAGCTGAACCCGATCTCCGAATAGTCCGCTTGGCCTATGAGCACGCGGGGGGCTGTCGAGAAGAAGACAAAGAAGGTCCCCATGCCGGCGCTAAAGCCGACCGTATAAACCCAAAAAGCTGGACTCGCGAAGATCGGCAGTACGGATCGGCGCGTCTTTGCTTCATCCAACGGGCGGGTTTCGTGCCATCTGAAACCGGCGTTCAAGAGTGCAGGCAACGCAAGTGCGGCCAGCGTGACGAATATCGCTCGCCATCCGAAAAACTCGCCGATCAACGCTCCAGCGATGGGACCAAGGGCGGGGACGAAGGCCAGCATCGAACTGAAAAGACCGTAGATGACGACACCCTCGGGGCCGCTGGCATAAACGTCGCGAACCGTCGCGAACGTCGCCACCAACCCCGCCGACGCTCCGACCGCTTGTAGCAAGCGAAACGCGACGAAGGCTGCGGCCGTTGACGACCATGCCGCTCCGAGAGAAGCGACGATGAAAAGCGCCCCGCCCGCAAGCAAGATCGGCCGTCGCCCGATGCGATCCGACATTGGGCCAAAGATCACCTGCCCCACGCCGAGCATAACCATGTAGAGGCTCAACGTGAGCTGGATCACGGATGGCGTCGTGTTCAGGATGCCGGGCATCGCTGGAACGACGGGGAGATAAATATCCATCGCCAGTGACGCGAGGATGTCGAAGGGAGCCATCAGCAGCAGGGCTGCCGGCAACGTATAGGCCCACGCAGGGCGTGTGATAGTCATGACGAATCAACCGCTCGATTAAGGATTCCGGGCGGCGTCTGCTCGTCAACAATCAGATTGGGATTGGTCTTACAGAACGCCGCAACAACAGTGTTTGTTGTTGCGGCTTACTTGTCTGCTGACTTAGCGGTTCCCATGCTGATAGCTCCACACTTGGCAATACGAGTATCTATCTCCTATCCGAATAGCGCCGGTGTCGCAACGCCGTTTCAGGTGCTCTAAAGTCCCAACCCCCTTTGCCGCCCCAACTGCCACGACACCGAGCCGCCTTGCACAACGCCCATAACCTCCCGGCCAAGCTGGCGGTCGATGACGGGCCGCCAAGGGACAAGGGTGAACTCATGCGCCTTCTCGACGATAGCGAACTTACCGCTGGTGATCTGCACGGTGCCGGTGAACTTGCCGCTGACGTTCTCGCCGTCCGTGGCGGCACGGAACGGCAGTCCCTTGTTCTCGGCCATCTCCGCGCCGACGCGGGCAACCTCGCGCTCGCGCAAGGTGGCGAGAAGGCTGCGCCGATAGAAAATGCGGCCGTCCCGCGCTCGGGTGGCATCGCCCTGTTCGACATGATGTTCGCGGCGCTGGTCCATCGCCTCGCGCACCTGCTGGCCGAATCCTGCCGGCGCGAGATCCGATGCGTCATTCGCCAACATCCGGCGGTCGAGCCAGGTCGCGCCGTCCGCGCCGATCTGCTTATCCAGATCGAAGGCCGACAGCACGCGCACACTGGCCTGCCGATTCCGGCCGGCATCGTAGGCCGTGGCGCGGCTCTGGAAATCGTCGGGGATGCGCCATTGATCGGCGTCGATCCGTTCGACGATCCCGGCCCGGCGCAGCGCCTCCAACCGGCGGACATGAGCATCGACATAGCCCTCATAGTCGCCGCCGGGAACGCGACCCTCGAATTTCGCCCGTTCCAGATGGCGGCTCGGCCGATAGATGCCATCCTCTGCAATGGCCGTGATGGTGCGATCAGATGGCCGGGCTGCCGCTTCGGCCGGGCCGATCTGGATGATGCTGCCGATGCGGGCATCCTCCAGCCGCTCGGGTGCGACGCCGGCGATATGGTGCGTTCGCCCGTCGATCCCGTCCACAACGACCGTCAGGTTCTCGCCCATCTCGTCGGACAGATACTTGTCCACGACGCGCCCGGCGATGGGCGCCGCCGGCGGCCCGTCATGGATGTGGAAGGTCATCGGATCGCGCTCCAGACCATCGGCCTTCAGCGCCTTGTGCATGTTGCGGATGATGTCGCCGCGCTCTCCCAGTTCGCGCAGGGCCGGCTCCATGTCCTTGCTCAATTCCCATACGCCCGGCGCATGCGGGGTGGCGAGGCCCATCTTCTCCAGTTTGGCGAGGCGGCGCAGACGCAGCGCGCGATTGAACTGGCGGCGAGGCTCGGCAGGTTCATGGCGAAGATCAAGGAACCGCTCGTCGGCTTCCTCCATCATCGCCCGGTCGATGCGGGTGAAACGGTCCTGGTCAATCTCGGCGGATAGCTTGCGGCTCTGCTCGATCTCGGTCACTTGCCCCAGCTCGAGCGTGGTCAACTCGCTCGCCCGCTCGCGGATTCCGTTGGCGAGATAGTCGCCATTGATGACAAGGTTCTCGCCCAACTCGTCCTTGCCCCGGACGATGACATGCACATGGGGATGGCCGGTGTTGTAGTGGTTGACCGCGACCCAATCGAGTTTCGTGCCAAGATCGGCCTCGATCTGGCTCATCAGGTCGCGCGTGTGCGCCGTCAGATCCACGAGATCCGCACCGTCCTCCGGTGAGATGATGAACCTGAACTGATGACGGTCCTCCTTGCCGCGCTCGACGAAGGCATCGCCATCCGCTCGATCCTCACTCGCCGAATAGAGCTGACCGCGTTCGCCATCGCGGGATGTCCCGTCGCGCTGGATGTAGCGAAGATGGGCCGCCGATCTGCCGTTCCGGCCGGCGTCCTTGACGTAGCGGGTCTTGACGACGACGCGGCGCATCCCCGGCGCGCTGTGCCGCCAGCCGCCCGACAAGCTGCGGGAGCGAACGAAGGCCGCGCCGCGACCGCGCCGGACACCCGGCCCCTTGGCCGAACGGGAAGCCTTGCCGCCCTTCGCGGCCGTGCGGGTTTCGAGGCGCGGCGCGTATTTGGGATAGGCAATGCTGTGCTGCCGGGCGAGCTTCTTCGCCTGGGTGAGAAAACTTTTGGTCCTGCCCGCCTTCGGCGTGTCGGATCGGATGCGTCCGGGCTTCGGGCGAAAGCGGTTTTCGTCGTCGGCGCTCATGGGCGCGGCTCCGCCCAAAATTGCCGAAAACAGGCCGATAGGGGCCTATGGTGCCGGTCAAAACCCTGCAAAGCCAAGGCTTTGCGCAAGACCGCGGCACGCGGGGTCCGAAAACAGGGTGCCGCTCGCGACTCCCCTAACCAGTGTGCAGACAACAATAATTTCCAGAACTGGCCCGACATGGTGCCATGTTCCTTTATCTTGCCCTCCGCCTTCCCTGCCCTTTTTGCCCCTCCTGCCGGGAATGCAGCCAGGCGCCCCCTTGCCTGACTGCACACCGAAAGCGGACCGAAAGCGCGTGGAGACGTCATGGTCATGGCGCATCTCCATTGCTCGCACGGGCCACGAATATGCCGCCGTCCTGCGGCTCCTGATCGACGGAAACGCGCATAGGAACGGTTGCGCGGACGTCGTTCGACGGCTGATTGGCTGCAACCGAATTGCCGCTGGATTGCGCCACGAAAAGCGGAGCTTCGCGCCAATCTGGCGGTGGCGGCGGCACGATCGTCGGCACATCAGGCGCAGTCGCAAGCCCAAGAACAGGTGCGAGCGTGGCGACATAGGCGCGTGTTTCTGCGGGCAAAGTGCGACCTGTCGCCAGATGCTCATCATAGCGACCGGGACCGGCATTGTAGGCGGCAAGCATGGCCGCGACATTGCCATACCGGTCCCACATCTCGCGCAGATACGCCGTACCTGCGAGGATGTTGTCGCGCGGATCGTAAGGATCGCGTCCGAGGCCATGGCGGCTGCGCAGGCCCGCCCAGGTATCGGGCATGACCTGCATCAGTCCCATTGCACCCGCCGATGAGATGGCGCGCACATCGCCCGCGCTTTCCACACGCAGCACGGCCCGAATCCAGTGCTCTGGAATGCCGAAACGCTGTGACGCCTGGGCAATGAAAGCAGCATGGGGATGCGCAGTGACAGGCGTGGGTTGCGGCGTGACCTGCGCAATCGCTGGCGTCAATCCGCTGCCCGCCGACAGAAGGGCCGTGAAGAGAAAAAGGGCGCGGGATCGCATGATCTCAGTCCCGATCTTCGCGGGGCCGCGGGCGGCTCCAGTGCAGCGACCATGACGAGCCTGCATCGTCGTCGCGGAACAGATTGGCGCGGATCGGCTGCGGCAAAGCGGGATCGTCGAGCAGCACCGAGAGATATTCGCCAGCCTTTTCGCCGGTGCGTTTCCATGCAGCGCCAACCTCTGGGCCGTCATCAGCTCCGTGATGGACACGGTAGTCCGGCGCGTTTTCGGCGTCCGAATGCTCGGCTGGCATGATGGTAAGCTCACGGTAAAGGGTGAGCGTGTGAACGCGCCTGGAAAAGCCCGTTTCATCGCGCGTGAACGATCCGATCTGTGGCATGAAAAATCTCCTGTCGTCGAGGTTTCGGCGTGGATTCAATGCGTGGCCGCCCGCCATTCGTAGCGGCCATCACCTTCCCCATCGGTCCAGAGCGGCAGCGCCCGGCCGATGACGGAACTGGCGGGAACAGGTCCGAAGTAACGGCCATCGAAGCTATCCCGGATGTCCCAATTCATAAGGAAGAGTTCACTGTCGCCGATGATGCGGCAGCCCTGCCAGACCGGCAGATCGCGGCCCATGCGGTCGCGCTCCAGCGCGTCCCCCATCTCGACATTATCGACGGTTATGGTCGCACCGTTACGGCAGACGCGCTGCCCCGGCAGGCCGAGGACACGCTTCAGCAACGGCACGCCGCGTCCGATATAGCCGCGCTGGACCATGAACCGCTCCAGCGGCTCAGACGGCATGATGGCGACCAGTTCGGGAACTTCGAGCGCTTCGGCGGGAGCAACTGTGTAGAAGCCAATGGGCGCGCTGGCAGTCGCATTCCAGATCAGCCGGGTTGGCAGATCGGCAACAGCCGTGGCGACAAGCGTGCCGACGGCCAGCATGGACACGGCAAGGATATGACGGCGGCTCATGGTGCGATCCTCCGTCGGCTGGCCCATGCAGCATGGCGCTCCGGGGTGTAGGGGTTGGGTTCCTGACCGGCACTCAAACGGTTGTGGACGTGCCGCCAATGGTCCGGGGCAACATCCGCCGGATCGACGCCAAGCGCGTCCACCGCATCGATCAGGGCCAACACCCGCTGGACCTTTGGCCAGCCGTCGATACGCAGCAGGATCTCGCCGCCAGGTCGAACGAAGGGCACGGTCTGGTACGGTTCGCCACGCCTGACAGCGCGCAGGATGTCGAGCCGCGAAACGATGGTGCCGTAATCGTTGGAAGCCCAGCGGACGAAGGCGAAGATGCTTTCGGGCTCAAAACCGATCAGACTGCGGCGGCGGTCGATGATCTGCTCAAAGCTCTTGCGGCCAAAGCGTATCCACCGCTCGACCTTCTTTTTCTGGAAGGTCAGTTCGACCAATGTGGTGAACGGTGCAGGCCCGTCGGCCTTCGGATGTTCAAGAGCGGCGTGCACGGTTTTGCCGGTCATGGCTGATCTCCTTCGGTGGGTGGAAACTCGCGGGTCAGCAGCTCGCGCAGCATCACGGCGACGGTGACGCCACGCCGGAAAGCGGCAACCTTGATGCGCCCGCGCAATTCGGGCGTGATGTCGATGGTCAGGCGCGCGGTGAACGCCTCCGTCGGCATTTTGCCGGTTGCTGGCGCCTCGGCGGCTCTGACCCAGCTATCGGGATTGCCCGGACGTGATGCGAAGCCGGATTTCACGGGCGGACGTGTCATGGCACGATCCTCCCGATACCGAGGCCATCGATTTCGGCCGCCAGCGCTGTGACCTCCTGTGCGGCCCGTTCGCCACCATCAGTCTCGGAGACCAGTCGCCCGGTCTGTGCGGCTTCGGCGAAGGCGACGCGCTGGCCGATCGTCGTGGCCAGCAAAGGTGGATCATGGTCCGCCAGTGTCTCGGCCGTTTCGCGGGCGATGACGGTGCGCGCACCACATCGGTTCAGCAGAAAACGGGCGGCCAGTTCAGGGCGATAGATGCGTGCTTCGTTCAGAAGCGCCAGCATCTCGGCCGAGGCCCAGCCGTCAAAGGGGGATGGCTGCACCGGGATCAGCACCAGGTCGGCTGCAAGCAGCGCTGAGCGCATCAGGCCAGCGACACGGGGCGGACCATCAATGACGACATGATCGGCATCACGCGCCAGCTCCGGCGTTTCTCTGTGCAGCGTATCGCGGGCAAGGCCGATGACGGTGAACAGCCTTGGCAGCCCTTCATGGCTGCGTCTCTGCGACCAATCGAGTGCGGAGCCTTGCGGATCGGAATCAATCAGGATGACGCGCTTGCCTTGCGCAGCCCAGGCTCCGGCAAGATGCAGCGCCAGCGTGGTCTTGCCCACGCCGCCTTTCTGATTGAGGAGCGCGACGATCATGGCGTACCCCGCCCAGGTCGGCGGGAAGTGGCACTGGCACCGTGCCTTTCATGCGCGCGCGTCAAAGAAGAAAAGTTAGATTCTATGTTAGATTCTAAGTTAGCAGTCGGATTCTTCTTTTCGTTCCAGAGACTTAACTGGGGTTCGTGCGCCTGATGTGCCGATAGTGCTGCGCCTGATGTACCGATACCCTTTGCGCCTGATGTACCGACGGCATCCACAATGTTGTCCACAGGCACTGTGGATAGATTTTCAGGGCGGATTCGCAGTAGTTCGCGGCGATCTTCGCGCAGAATTTTGAGCTGGTAGCCGGGCAGCGGCTGGCGGGCCGCAATGCGGCGCAGGTCCAGCGCAAAGTCTGATGGCCGGGCCATGCTGCCGGATTTCTGGTGGAGGTGCGCAACCTCGAACAGCCAGCCATGCGGCTGATGTCCGGCATGTTTACGGGCGACACGGTAGAGCCAGCGCTCGATACCGCCGGTCAGCCGGAAATAATCCGGGTCGATGGTCAGGACCAGCGAACGGTCAAGGACGCTGTTGTAGAACCACTCGGGCAGGACAAACTCCATGCCCTCGACGCGACCGTCGCGCGTGGTCATCTCCTCCCATTCGTTGATCCAGGAGAACTGGCGGCGGCGCCAATGCTTGCCATTACGGATCGTGGTGGCGACGACCGTGGATTGCAGCCGGGCAAGCGCTGCCTTCAACAGCAGATATTGCCGGTTTCCGGTGTCGCGCCCGATGGCGCGCAGCAGATGATAGGGCGTAAAACGGAAGAAGCGGGATGTCTTGATGCCGTTGTTTTCGGCGGCGACGATCTGGCTTGCAGCCCAGATCAGCACATCAGCATCCCAGATCGTCGCCATTCCATGTTCGGGCATCCCGAACACCTGCACCTCGACATCGGCGGTCTTGTAGAGGATGGGCTTCGCGCGCGGCGTCTTTGCCAGCGAGAAGAAAGGCCGTTCCATCAGATCGCGCTGGTCGCGCGGACTGGCATCGCCAGTTGCGACCACGAAGGGATCGAGGTGGCTGCGCTCGCTGCCGCCTTCTCGCCGCAGGGCGTCAGGGTGATCGGCGCGCCGCATTCAGAGCTTGCTCCGCTCTTCAGGCGTCAGGGGGCGCGCCGGAAAGACCGTGCCCGCGTCCTTGTCACTGGTGGATTTGCGTGTGCCAATGTCGGCCCAGGCCTGAAGATCCTCGACCGTATAGAGAACCCGGCCACCGATTTTGCGATAGGTCGGGCCGGTCCCGTAGGTCCGGTGTTTTTCCAGTGTGCGAAGAGAAATACCGAGGAAGCGTGCAGCTTCCTGAGTGCGCAGCATGCGCGGTGGCATTTCCGTGTTGCGGCGCTCGGCCATGAGATCACCTCCGGTTCGTCAGGTTGATGCGGCTGCCGGAGACGGCGGCGCGCTATGGCGAACCATGGAAAGTGATCGGCGGCGTGTAGCGTGCCGCATTTGCGCCTATGCGCAGACGGCACCCCCGAAAGGGGCTATGTCAGCGCGAAAAGACGTGAGATTTCAGCGACTCAGTGAGCCCGATGCGGATTCGCCCAAGACATCCGCACGCAGTTCGGCTATGAACACAGATGGAGCAGACGCACTGCTCCGGGGCTTAGTAACCCCTGTTGGCGGTTGGTGTCGGCCGTGACGATGCCACACTCCTTGACCCTATGGTCGGGGAGCCCTTGGCGTATGTTCAGGGCTTCTCGCCTAAAGGCCATGGGGCCGTCCAACACGGTTACTAACTCCCCGATCACCAGGAGTCAGAGAGTTTTATTGCGGGGGCGAACCGCAGAAACTCTTCTGAAAGAAGGGGAATAACCGTGAAAACACCCGTCGAACTTGATCCCGAAGTGGATGATCTGGCTCCGTCCGGCCATGTCATCACCGCTTATGACGAGCAGCACTTTGTGACCTATCTGCGTATTCTGGACGCCAAGTCCGAGGAAGCCGACTGGAAGGAAGTGGCGCGAATTGTTCTGCACCGCGATCCGGCATCAGATGAAATGCGAACCCGGCGATGCTGGCAGAGCCATCTGGAGCGCGCGCAATGGCTGTCGCGGGAAGGTTACACGCAAATACTGGAACAGGCTGCGGCAAACAGGAATCGTTGAGATTGCCTCATTTGCCTTTTGATCCTGGAATCGGCTTGACCGGATAATGCAAAAGCAGTCGATAGCCTCCGCGCATCATCTTGATGCCGTGGGCAACAAGACGACGTGCCTTGTTCTTGCGCGGATCAGTCTCGAAATCTTCCTTGTCGCCACGGAAGCCGAGCAGGACTTCGGCAACAGCGCGATAGCTTTCGCCATGCAGCCGAGCGTCCAGCGCCCGCAGCGACAGAAGGTGCCATTGCCGAAGTTGCGCTGGCATGGCGCGAATATCCGGCCCCGGAGAGCGGCCTGTCAGGCACCTCCAGAGGCGGCGGGCCGCGTGGGCGCGTAATTCCATGAACTCGTCCATGGGCAGGATTGCAGCATAGAAAGCTGCTGCATCGATTGCGCCCTGTGGCAGCCAGAATTGATGCTCCATCCCACCGACACGCCAGATTGCGTGCCAGCCATCCGGTGCGCGGCGCAGGATCAGGCCATCGAGATGTGCGAGAGCGACAAGCCGCCCGCCATCCGGATCGTTCTGCTCGACCGGAGACAGAATAATGGCCTGCGGATTGAAATGCGGTGACCAGAAAGGCGGTGCGCCGTCAGGCTGCGCGTCGGGGTCGTGTGCGAAATCGCACCCCCCAGCGGGAAGCAAAGGCGTCAACCTCATCTCCCGCGGGTTCTCTCCTCTGCGTGAGTCTCTCGACGTCACGGCGATAGTCTTCGTTGCGACGAAGATATTCCCAGGCGAAACCGGCGGGCGGAAGGTCTTTAATGCGTTTATAGGCCGCCGGAGTACGCCAATCTATGCTCTGCATGGCGCGTCCTCCCAAAGCCGGACGGCACAAGGCTACGTCCGACTTGAAAAGGCTGCGGTATTGAATGGTTTTGCGGTAGCGCATCTAACGCGATAAGTGGATCGCCTAACCCGATCAATCCATTAAAGAATCTCTCGTTAGCACTTTGGCGCGTCACATGGGAGACACCCTGACGACATTCCCGTGTCAGTGATCGCAGCCGAATGGCGGAAACGCGCGATTGCGCGGTTCCGGCGCAGACGAGAGCGCGGCCCGCAGGGCGACAAGGCGGACGCCCATTTTGCGCAGGTCCGCGCCGAGTTGGAGCGTGCGGGCTCGCATTGCGGGCCGCACGACATGCAGATCGGCGCACACGCCCGCAGCGAGTGGCTGATCGTGGTAAAAGGAGTTCGTCCGCATGCCCGGCGTGCGGGTGGAGAACCGGGTGTAGCGGTTGCGGTGGGCGTGACAGCGCTCCTGCGGGTATGAGAAAGGCCCCGACCTTGCGGTCGGGGCCTTTGTTCCGCGCCTCAGTCGCCGCGGCGACCGTTGGGGCGGGACCAGATGAGGGAGAAGGTGTCGCCTTCTTCGTCATCGAAGAGGTTGGCATAGATCGGGGCGTTGAAGCTCGGATCGTCCAGCTTGAGGCCCAGATAGTCGCGGCCCTCGTTGGAGCGCTTGGACCAGGCGGCGCCGATTTCGGCGCGGCCGACCAGAACCCGGTGGCTGGGGGCGTTCTCGCCGGTGGCGCGCAGGTCGGGAACGATGCGCACGCCTTTGGCCTGGACGCTGAGGGTGACGATTTCGCCGGTGAAGTCGTTCGAGCCGGTCTTCTTGAAGGTGCCGATGGTTGCCATTTTAAGTCTCCGTTTTCCGTTTCCGAGCCCGCACCATTGCGGCCTCTATGGCGATCGACGGGCCGGAGACGAACGCTGGCGCACGCCCTTTGGGGGCTGGACAGCACAGGAGGAACTTTCTTGTTCCGCGCGGAATGGCGGCTCTGCCGTCAGGGGAAGAAAGGTGTGACGACGCTGTTGCGCTAAAGCGGTCGAAGCGCATCGCGCTGTTCTTCGGCCAGATCAGGCCATTGAAGAGGCCGTTTGGAGCGGTCGAGACACGGGGGGCTGAACGGAGACGTGGCAATCTTGAAGCCCATCATGATGACCAGACGGGTAACACCGGCCTTGCCTGTCGCCCTGCGTCTCAGGCCATGCGCATCTTTCTTCCCGGCCTGTTCTACCGGCATTGCCCCCAACCGGGTTCTGGTCAGACCACAAACGCTGCTGCGGACAGTTCTGCGCTCCTATGGGCCGCGTCTGTGACTCAAGCTGAACCGATGCCTGGTCGCTGTCTGCCACCATTTTCCTGACGAAGATGGAAGATGATCCACTCCCACTTCTGGTCGCCATCAACGGATCGTTGCGGTTCAGGTGCGTGCAAGGTTCCCGTCCGCTGGACCGGCTGCCGCCAGGCCCACTTGGGGTCGAAAAGCAGCTATGCTACGATGGAGGCCATGACTGTTCTGCGGGACAAAGCTACCTTTCTTTCCCTTGTTCTAGTGAGGAAACTGAGCTCTACACATCGTGTGTACTCAGTCTGCGGTTTCTATGCATATCGACCATCGGCAAAGCGAAGAAACCGATCCAGTTTATCAATGTCATGTAGGCTGGCAACGTGATGTAGAAACGCCCGATTGGCGGCATTGGAATTATCGATCAGGTCGCGGAGCAATTCGGCATTTTCCAGAGCAGCTCCAGTCAGGGCCGCACGTTCTCTGTCGACCTCTTCCGCCGATGTTTGGGACAGATAAGTATGCATCTTGCCAATCACGCCGACTGCAATGTCCGAGAGCTGAATTCCGGCTTCCGAGTGCGAATCTGAAAAGAGGTAATTAGTGAAAGGCTCGCCATTACAGGAAAGCTGCACGTCCTCGAAAGCATCACGGATTTCTGTTTCCATGTCCATGATGTGCTTAGAATTTTTGAAAACGGCTACACGGTTGCGATAAAAGGCGCTGAAATCTTCAATCAGTTTACGCGCGGAAAACCCTTCGATAAACGCAAGCTCATCCAGAGAACGGCCTGCCTGCAGGACGCCCTTGAGCATCATTGCATTCATCCCTTCATCAAGAAGGCCCGCATTTCTTTCAACAAGATCGATCAGCTCGTTCAGAAACGGCTCTCGGTTCTGCGGAGCGATATCCGGATAATCATACCGGCGGAACAGATCGACCACAAACGGCAGCTCATGCCTGACGATTTCTGCGAAATCGCTTTTCAAGAGTGCATGATATTCAATCAGCATTGAGTTCCCGAGTTCTGGCAAAATGGAGTCGATCACATCGACAACCGACCAGTACAAGGGATCAAGCTCGTGATAGTGCAGCATCAGATCGTTGTCGGCGATCCACTGCAAAAACGCGGTTAACTTGCTCGATTTAAGGATGTCAAGGAATTCACCCTTCGCGACATGTTTAAGTTTGATCTCATGCGCTGAAGGTTGAATGCGCATAACCTGGCGAAGCGATGAAAGGTCCAGTGGGCGCTGCGGTCCTTCATGAACAACGCCGCCGAGAACAAATGTTTTCAGCTCGGGGACGTTTAGCCCCTGCTCGCCGACATGAAGCTTGCGGATGTTGTTCGTCTCGTCATGGTAAAACGTGTAGACGGTGTCTGCCCCTGTCAGCCCGAACATCTGAATTTGTGGATTACGTATTTCGTCGACATCAATCATCCGATCAAACTAATACGTATTGTTACTTTCACCAAAGGAAAACGGACAACGCGCTGGCACGGATGTGTCACTTTGGGCTCCAAGTAACCACGCAAGGAATTTCAAGCGCGCGCGAAGCTCTCGTTCGCTGGACCGGCTGCCGCCATGCCCGCAACGCGCAGGAACGCCGTCACGCCCACTGCAACCGCGCCGATCACCGAGAAGATGATCTGCCATGTCTCAGACGGCATCATGTGTTTGACAATACCGAGCGTGGCATAGAATCCGGCCATCCCCGCCGGAGCGACGAAGGCCAGAGCAATTAGCAGACGCGCCCAGATCGGGCGGATCAGCATGAGCAGGCCTTGACCGACGGCCAGTGTTAGACCAGCGGCAAGAAGACCGACGACGATGCCGCCGAGCCAACCAGCTCCTGTGCCATAGGCCCAGATGCCTGAGTTCAGTCCGATGAAGAACGGCAGGGCGAATACGGCGAGATTGAACAGCAACCAGCACATGGCGCCGATGGCTGCGATGGAAACGAGGATTCCAAGAACGATCATGGTGGTGTCTCCGTGCAAAAGGTTGGACGGTTGCGCCTTCCACCACCACCACGGCGCACTGCGACATATAGCATGAATATGCCTGTCTGTGCGACATGGAATGGTCGGCGAGCGCTATCGTCATGCTCATGATGAGGTGGGAAGGCAGCGCTCACGCGCTGCCGGTCCCGAAGCGATAGACCGGGATGCCCATCTTGCGGGCCTTATCGGCCAGGTTGTCCTGAATGCCCGTGCCGGGGAAGATGATGACTCCGATCGGCATCGTGGCGAGCATCTGGTCGTTGCGCTTGAAGGGTGCTGCCTTGGCATGTTTCGCCCAGTCGGGTTTGAAAGCGACCTGTGCGACCTTGCGGTTATTGGCCCAGGTGGCCGCGATGCGTTCCGCACCCTTGGGCGATCCGCCGTGCATCAGCACCATGTCCGGGTGCTTGGCGTGGACTTGATCGAGCTTGGCCCAGATCGTCCGATGATCGGTGGTGTCTCCGCCCGAGAAGGCGATCTTTGGTCCGGCGGGCAGCAGCACCTCGTTGTCAGCCCGGCGTTTTGCGGCGATGAAGTCGCGGCTGTCGATCATGGCCGAAGTCATCTGGCGATGGTTGACCCGTGACCCGGAGCGTTGTGACCAGGGCGTTCCGATGGTGCGCAGATAGATGTCGGCGGCGGTATCGCGGAAGGTTTCCATGCTGTCGCGACGCTCGATCAGGCTTTGGCCCGCGCCGATCAGGGTTTCGAGCTGGACGGATTTGACCTCGCTGCCATCCTGTTCGCGCTGAAGGCGCTTCTGTGCCTGCTCGTTATCGTCGAGTTTGGTCTCGATCCGCTCGACAGCGCGGTGGAAGGTGTTGACGGTGGACCAGAGGATCTCGTCGAGGTCGAAATCGAGGCTGGTATCGGCCATGGTGGAAATCAGGGCGTCGAAGATGTCGGAGACTGCGCCCTGGATGGCGTGATCTTCGGGTGTGATCCGGGGATCGGCCTCGTCTTCCGAGGGACGGTAGCCGTAGAGTTCGAGTTCTTCGATGGCATGGCCGGTCGGGGACGTGCTGTGGTCGGGTTCGAAATCGTCGTGCGCGTACATGGGATGCTTCCGTCAGTTGGACCGCGACCGTCGCGGCCTTCATGGCGACGAAAGCTCACGGGCGCTCCGGTCTGGCAGCGCGAGCCTCTGGCGAGGGCCTTGATGGCAAAGCCGGGCTGATTTGTTTCGCGCTGTAAAGGCGGCTCTGCCGCCGACGGAAATCAGTCGGGCGCCGCCATTGCCTGACCGGAGCGTTTGTGGGCCGATCGCCCTCTCGGAAGGCCAAGGCGCGGTCCTCTACTGATGACAGGATGCAGCCTATGCGCATGACAGGATCGGAACGCCCCGATCACGGCCCCGTACCGGCTATGCGATTGATGCCATGAAGCGGCTGACGTCCTCGGGAGCGATTTGCACCCGGATCTCTGCCCGAACGGCATCCAGCCCGTAAGTTGCGAGATCTTCGTTGAAGTCCCCCATCATGGGCGAGAGCGTGATGGCGTCGATCCCGGCCTCGTGCGCCCGGTCCACCAGGCTATCGCGGGCGCTGTCACCTGCCGGATCGTTGTCGCGGACGATATAGAGCCTGCGCAGTTGCGGCGGGAACAGGATGGCGGCGAGGTGTCCGGCCGAAAGTGCGGAAACCATCGGCATGGTGGGCAGAGCCTGACGCAGCGACAGGATGGTTTCGATACCTTCCCCCGCTGCCATGACATCCCGCGCATCACCGAGACGCACCGCATGTCCGAGCAGGTCGCCCATTGCCTTCCTCGGCGGATCGACAGGTGCCTTGCCGGAACCGTCAGGGGCCAGCCATGTGCGGTGTGCGCCGGTGATCCTGCCATCGAAGTCGGTGACGGCGGCGATCATGGCGGGCCATGTTTCGGTCGGGCCATCCTCCTCGGGCCGACAGTAGCAGTTGGGGTGAAAGCGCAGATTTGCGGTCTGGCGTAAATCCGTAATGCCGCGTCCGCGTAAATACGTTTCTGCGATACTGCCGATCAGCGGCTGCGTCATGCGCCAGAGGCGGCGTGCGGCCTCGGATGATCCCGATGGTGCTGGCGTTCGGGACGGACGGGATGGTGGCTGCGGTTCTGGATGCGGCAGGCTGAGGAAACGCCGGGCTTCTTCGGCAACGTCTGCGAAGTCGATCAGACCGAGCGAGTCGCGTATCACGTCCAGCAGATCGCCATATTCACCCGTGGCCGAGTCCTGCCATTTACCGGCAATGCCTTTCACGCTGTCGTGCAGCCGGACGAACATCGAGCGACCAGCAGTGTTTCTGACATCGCCAACCTGCCAGTAATTGCCCTGTTTGCGACCATTCGACAAATAGTGACGGCACACCGCCTCGGCCTGTCGGCCGAGACGCTGCGCCAGTTCGGAAGCGTTGAGACGCGCCATTATGCGGCCTCCCGCTCACCGATGCGTTCAACCGGGAAGCGTTCAAGCAGTTTGCCGGTGATCTCCGGTCCCGTTGCATCGACGGGCACGAAGAAGCGCAGTTTCCACGAGATGATCTCGCTGAAGAGGCCATAGGCCCGCAGCCGGTCGCGCATCGCGTCAGTAAAGCCGGTCAGTTCGATCCGGTTGGCGCCCATGACCCGGACGCGGCGCAGTTGCAGCCCCTCGGCGAGATCAAGGATAGTGCGGCCTTCGATCAGCGCGGCATAGGCGGCATCCGGTGTCAGGCTGCTGGTAACGCCACTGGTCGAGGCATTCGCAGCCCATGCTGGCGATACGCGGCGACCGATGATGCGCTCGCCCTCGTCGGTCTGGAGCCGATAGACGCGGGCCGAGTCCTGCGGCAGGCGCTTCCAGATTGGCAGCAAAAGTCCCGTCACCATGTGCAGGATGTTATCGTTGAACTCTGGCACCTCGGCCAGTTCAGCCTTCCAGGCTGCGCAGAAGTCGGCACGGTCGGCCTCAAGCCAATGGGTTTCCCCCATCGCCCGCACCGGAACGTTCATCGCCTCCATGGGGCGGATCAGCCGAACGCGCCGTTCGATCTCGCCATCATCCAGCATGACGCTGGTGGTCGGGATCTGCACAGCGGCACGACCGGATCGCTCGTTGATGAGCAATCTTGCACGGGGATCATCCAGTTCTGCCAGGGCTGCATCGAGCGTGACCGGCTGATTGCGTTTGCGCTCTGTCAGGGTCAGGAGCCGGGTTTCCGCGCCGGTGCCCGGATGGGTGTGGATCACCTGCCGGTCCGTGACGATGAAGCTTTCGGCCTTCAGCGTTTCCAGCCCCATGTCATATGTGCCGGATGCAATCGCCCCGTCGATCCGCGCCTGGAGAAGCTGCTCGAAGGCCGAGAACAGAATGCCCTGCAACTCGATGGTCAGCGCCAGCAGGCGGTTGAGGAAGGTGGTGATCGGCGGCAGTTCATCCTTCACCCCGTTGCTGTCCATCAGCTTCAGCCCGGTGGCGGATTCAAACCGTTCGAGCGAGCATCCCTCGATCTTGCCGCGCACGATCAGCAGATAGAGCTGGCGCATCGCGTCGCGGGCATAGGCGGATTCGAGGTTGTCCTCGGGACGGAACAGCCCCTGACCGCCGGTCTGACGCTGGCCGCGGGTGATCGCGCCCAGCGTGTCGAGGCGGCGGGCGATGGTCGAGAGGAAGCGCTTCTCGGCTTTGACGTCCGTGGCGATGGGCCTGAACAGCGGCGGCTGCGCCTGATTGGTCCGGTTGGTGCGCCCAAGCCCCTGAATGGCGGCATCGGCCTTCCAGCCCGGTTCCAGCAGATAATGCACGCGCAGGCGCTGGTTTCTCGCCGAGAGTTCGGCGTGATAGCTGCGTCCGGTGCCACCGGCATCAGAGAAAACCAGAATGCGCTTCTGGTCATCCATGAAGGCCGAAGTCTCGGCGAGGTTGGCAGAAGGCGCTCGGTTCTCGACCGCAAGATGTGCCGATTCTCCGTCGCCCTTGCGCACGATCCGGCGCGAACGGCCTGTGACTTCCGCCACCATATCCGTGCCGAAGCGCTGCACGATCTGGTCGAGCGCCCCCGGCACGGGTGGAAGCGAACCGAGTTGCTCGAGCATCTCGTCGCGCCGCGCCACGGCTTCGCGGCATTCCACCGGCTGACCATCGCGAAAGACAGGGCGTGACGACAGGTTCCCCTCGCCATCGCTGAACGGCTCATAGAGCTGCACCGGGAAGGAATGCTGCAAATACGAGCCTACATACTCCCTGGGCGTCACATCGACGGAAATATCGTTCCATTCCTCGGTCGGAATCTCGGACAGCCGGCGTTCCATCAGCGCTTCGCCGGTCGAGACGATCTGGATGACGGCGGCATGGCCCGCTTCCAGATCGGCATCGATGGAGCGGATCAGTGTCGGGGTCTTCATGGAAGTCAGCAGATGGCCGAAGAAGCGCTGCTTGGTGCTCTCGAACGCCGAACGGGCGGCGGATTTGGCCTGCCGGTTCAGCGTTCCCTCGCTGCCGGTGATATTGGCGGCTTCCATCGCCGCATCGAGATTCCCATGAATCACGGCGAAAGCGGCAGCATATGAATCGTAGATGTGCCGCTGTTCGTCCGTGAGCTGATGCTCGATCAGTTCATATTCGACGCCATCATAGGAGAGTGAACGGGCGGTATAGAGGCCGAGGGATCGCAGGTCGCGGGCCAGCACTTCCATGGCCGCAACGCCACCAGCTTCGATCGCCTCGACGAACTCGGCGCGGGTCTGGAACGGGAAATCTTCGCCGCCCCAGAGGCCAAGGCGCTGCGCATAGGCAAGATTGTGAACCGTGGTGGCGCCGGTTGCCGAGACATAGACCACGCGGGCATCGGGCAGAGCGTGCTGTAGCCGCAGGCCCGCCCTTCCCTGCTGAGAAGCGGCGACATCGCCGCGTTCACCTTTTCCGCCACCGGCATTCTGCATGGAATGGCTCTCGTCGAAGATGATGACCCCGTCGAAATCGGACCCCAACCATTCGACGATCTGCTTGACGCGGGAAACCTTCTCACCCCGGTCGTCGGAGCGTAGCGTGGCATAGGTTGTAAATAGGACGCCTTCCGACAGCGCGATCTTTGCGCCTTGAGGGAAGCGTGACAGAGGCGTGACCAGCAGCCGTTCCATGCCGAGCGCCGACCAGTCGCGTTGCGCGTCCTCGATCAGCTTGTCGGATTTGGAGATCCAGATCGCCTTGCGCCGACCGCGCAGCCAGTTGTCGAGAATGATGGCAGCGGACTGGCGGCCCTTGCCAGCGCCGGTTCCGTCACCGAGCATGAAGCCGCGGCGAAAGCGGATCGATCCGGCAGCATCTTCGTGCGCGGCGCTCACAGTGTCGAAATGCTCGTCTACGGTCCAAGCACCCGCGAGATGATCGGCATGGGCTTCCCCGGCATAGATCACCGTTTCGAGTTGGGCGTCCGACAGACGCGCGCAGATGTCGGCGGGCAGCATGGGCCGGTAGGAGGGCTTCGGCGGTGCGACCGAGGCCATGGCGGCGGATTGCACCAGCTTGGTCGGATGAGGCTGCGCGCCAGCAATGCGCACCGATTGCAGCGCATATTCCTCATAGATCGCGTCGGACAGGCGAGCGCCGTCCGGTGGCGTCCAGTCCACGGTCTCATAGGAAAGTTCGACGCCCTCGGGATCATCGGCGGGAGCAGCGGCAGGTCGCGCAACTGTCGCGCGGGCCAGATAGCCCCGCACGGTTCTCGGCGCGGTGGTTGAAGCGGGCACCGCGATCTTAGGTAATGAAACCGGCGAACGCTGCGGGACATGCACCTCGATCCATCCGATCAGCGTGGCAATATCAGGCGCGATGCCCGGTGAGGCCGGAAAACTGGTCGGGTCGTCGGCGGGCAGTTTGTCGATCACCGTCAGCCGCGTGTCGATTGTGGTGCCGTGCTTTGCATAGACCGCGCCATCGACGGCGGCGGTGAACACCACGCGGCCACGCGCCTGCAAGCGGATGAACTCCTCCCGCCATGCTGGAGCTTCGGGGCCAAAGCCAGCGCCGGTGATCGTCACCAGCCGACCGCCCGGAGCAAGACGGGCCAGCGCCGAGGCAACATGGCGGTAGGCCGCATCAGCGACACGCCCGCTGACATTGGCCATAACCGAGAATGGCGGATTCATCAGCACAACGGACGGGACGGCATCTGGAGCCAGATGATCGTCGATCTGGGCGGCGTCGAAGCGGGTGACGGCAAAGGCCGGAAAGAGCTGGGCAAGAAGATCGGCGCGGGTATCGGCGAGTTCATTGAGGATCAGCGAACCGCCGATGGTCTGCGCCAGGATCGCGAGAAGGCCGGTGCCAGCCGATGGTTCCAGAACCCTGTCATCAGGCGTGATCGCAGCGGCCGTCATAGCGGCAAGACCAAGCCGGGTCGGCGTCGAAAACTGCTGGAAGTTCTGGCTTTCCTCGGAACGCCGGGTCTGCGTGGGCAGCAGCGCCGCGATCTTTGCCAGCACGGAAATCCGTGCAGCCGGAGACGCGGCTTTACGGAAAAGCGCCTTTCCGTATTTGCGTAAGAAAAGGACGGTAGCGACCTCGCACGCCTCATAGGCCAACTTCCAGTCCCAGGCCCCGGTAGCATCGGATGCGCCGAAGGCGGTTTCCATAGCACCGCGCAAGGTGACGGCATCGACGCGCTGACCGCATTCGAGATGGGGAAGCAGAAGATTGGCCGCAGCCAGGATCGCAGGCGCAGCCGCCAGCGGCGTGACCGGATCGGTCACGGGGAAAACCATGTTCATGTCGGGAACCTCAGGAGAGCGGGAAGGACAAGCCGGGGCAGCTCTCTCTCTCGACCGCCCGGACTTAACCCCTTCCGGCCCGCCTCTCACTCTCAAAGCGCAGCATGAAAAAAGCGCCCCGACCGGACGGCGGGGCGCTTGTCAGTGTTTTCCCGGGATCATCCGAACCGGCGACCGGCTTCGGTAAAGGTGTATTCATTGGCGGCGATGGTTTCATCGACCACTTCGTCCGAGGATAGATATTCATATTCGCGCTCAAGCTGGCGGTAGAGCCAGCGGGCCAGATCGCGCAGCGCCTCGGTGATCGTCTCCTCGGCATCGGCGGTCATGTCCTGCCAGGTCGGGCTGTCTCGCTCGACCGAGATCGCCATGCAGTATTCGTGATAATAATGGCCGCGATGGCTGGCCTCGGCGCGAAGCTGATAGAAGTTGCGGCGCTGGATTGCCTGAAGGGCATCGGCGATGCGGTGCAGTTCGGTGTCCTGCGGGGCGTATTCCCGGATCAGGCGTGGCGCATGTTTCCGGTAGGAATACCAGGATTCAAAGCAGGCACCGTCCCCCTGCGAGGAGAAGCCCCGGAACCAGATGCAGGGGTCTTGCCGTGTGCTCCCGCCCATCAACCGGACGGTGCGGGTCTTGAGGTTCAGCCCGACGATTTTCGCGATGCGCTGGAAATCATCATAGACGGCATCGTACCAGCCATAGTCGAAGCCGCCTTCGCGATACCACGCCCGGGCCTTGTCCTTTGCCCCATCGGAAAGCTCGTCGAGGCGATAGACGGTGGTTTCAATGATCTCAGGCATAGGGATCGCCTCCCTCCAGCACGGTGGAAAGCCAGCCATCGGTATTGATCCAGTCCACCGTCTCGCCGGTAGCGAGATCGAGGACATGCGCCCCGCCAGCAAAGCCGTCGATCCTCGGGCGTGAGCAGCTATTTGCCCACTGCATCCCCCATAGGCCGGTCAGGCTGAACTGTTTGGCACAACGAAGCACGAATTTGATGACATGCGCGGGATCGCCGTTGCCATCATCGTGCATCCAGAGTTCAGAACCGCGATGCTCCGGCTGGATGGAAAGCTGGAAGCCATTCTCGGGCGGGTCTTCACCGGCATTGTGATCCGACAGTGCGGTGTAGAGATGAAGTGCGCGAACTGCATTCTCATGCGTTCCAACATCGAGAATGCAGGAGAAATGGGTGAAATAGTCGGCCATGTCAGCCTCCTGAGATAAGAACCCCCGGCGCAGGACCGGGCGAGATGATGGAGAATGGGTGAGGCTCAAGCCGCTTGCGGCAGACGGAGCAGATCGGCGGAGGTTTCGCGCCAGAAGGGATCGACCAGCCGAGCCTCCAGCACAGCGGCTCGGTAGCGCAGCGCGCGTGCATCTGCATGGGCCAGCGTCCTGAAGGCCATGCCGCGCAGACGGCTGGCTTCGGTCACGATCCGACGGGCTTCGGCATCGGATGCGACGGGCTGTTCCCAGAGGATAATGTCGGCGCGGATTTCGCCGGCGAGGACCAGGCGCTGATCGCGGTCCTGAATGAGCATGATGCGCGGCTGAAAATACGGGAAGCTGTCCGGCCCCGTGCAAATATCACCGCGCGCCACGCGCAAGGCTGCGGCTTGTATAGCCCCTTCCGGTGACGGGCATTCCCCAAGCGGGATCACGCGGTCGAAGCTGTTTGCATCGTCACCGGCGTCGTAACTGGCCACGCCGAGGCACGAGATGCGCAGCGGCAGCTTTTGCGACCGATAAAGCGCGGGCAGAACATCGGCAGCCAGAATATGACCGATGGAACGGAAGGTTTCGGAACGGGCAAAGGTCATCGGGATCACTCCATGACGGGCGCCGGTGAGCCTCTCTCTCCAGCCCTCAACCCGTCACGGCCGAACGGCCCGCACTCTTCCTCTCTGACCGGGCTTGTTCCCGGTTCCGCTGCCGGCGATGGGCGACCATCGCAAGGCTGAAGGCCCGAAGCACGGGCTGCTGCCCTCGGGCCGTCGGGGATGAGGCGCTTTCGCGCCTTATTCCCACGGGTCCAGCTCCAGCTTCACCATATCCTCGTCGCCGTCGAACTCGGCGGCGGGGCAAGCGGCGTGGGTGCCGTCTCCGGCCTGGAACACGACGATTGAGACCATCAGCGTGGTGGCGAGGCTGGCGGCGAAGGCAGTGGCATCTGCATAGGACATGGGTTCCGGCTCCTGTCTTGGGAGGCGGGGGACCATCCCCCGCGCGACAGGCGCCCGAAGTGTCTGACCGGATCTGCAATCACTCGAGGGCGTTCGGACTTTTTCCGAATCCCCGAGGGCGGCACGCGCGCGTAAGCCGACCCCTTTGGGGTTGAATGTCAAAGAGACGGATCGGACCAAGGTTTGCGAATGGAAGCGGGGGTGGTTTTTCGCATCTGACAGGATGCCGGATACCCGTCGCAGATGCTCTGCCGCGCCAGCCTTGCCACCATGCTGGTATCAGGATCGTGTTCCCTTCAGGCCAGAGATGGCTGCCGCTTGTCCTGGTGGGGATGGCGGATTGCATGGTGAAGCCGGATTGGACCCGTCCGGTGCAGGCCTCCCATCCTCACGGCCCAACACCCTGCGATCCGGCCTTCAGCTCCAAAGCCCATCGGCAATTTCGCGGGCGATCATGGCGCGTGCTTTCATCATCAGATCGTCGCCCGATGTGTCGACATGACCATAGAAGCGCGCGCGGCCGCCATGGGCAGTCCATTCGGCGTAGCGGCAATATTTACGGGCATCGAGCCGGAACACCCGCATTTCTTCGGCCCAATGGGGCTTTGGTTCCACGACGACGGTGATGCCGTCGCGGGTTTCCTCCCAGGGCAGCGTGCGCTCAATCGGACGGTTCTCCCGATCCTGGGCGATGATTTCGTCAATGCTGATGCTGGCAGCCATGGCGGCTCTCCAAAGAAAAAGCCCGATCACGAGGACCGGGCGAGTTGCGGAAACGGAGGGTAGTAAACGGGGCGACCGAAGCCGCCCCGCATGAGTGCTATTCAGCAGCGACCATATGCTGTTCTTCCTCGTCGTCAGCCGGGTCGTCCTCGCCATCGCTGGAGAGGAAATCGGGCAGATCGTCGACTTCCGCCGCAGCGCCCGATGTCGGATCGACTTCGATACCATCGTCCACCATGCGCAGCGGCTCAGGCAGCCAGCCAGTCTCGGCCAGTAGGCGTTCGGCTTCCTTGGCCATGTCGCCCTTCTTGAGGTGCCCGATCAGATCGGCGGCCCGGTCTCCGGCCCCTTCGCGCACAGCTTCAAGGATACGCGGCTTGGTCACGCGGCCTAGATAATTGCCAACTGTAGGCCGCCAGCCCACGACCACCATGTCGAGGCCGGTCGAACGGGCCAGCCGATCAGCTTGTGACAAGCGGATGTCCAGCCCGTGCTGACTGACGCCCGTGCCGCTATGGGGGTTGGGCTTTTCATAGAGCGCGTTGATACCGTAGCTGACGCAATGGGCGAGCAGATCCATGCGCGAACCATCGTCCAGATCGGTCAGCCAATCCCAGAGAGCGGCATCGTCTGCCGGGACATGATCGCCCCAGCGTTCGTGCCGGTCTGCAATGGCCTTGGCTGAGGCGCTATCGCGCAGATCTTCGGCCTGTGCGGGCAGATCCACTTTTCGGACCTGCGCTTCGAGGCATCCTTTGCTGGAATGCGGCATGAAGCGATCCATGACCAGTCGGTGGAGCAGTGCCGTCATGGCGACATGCGGGTTCACCGCCACCGCATCCCGCAGCGCCAGCGTGCGATGCGCGGTCAGTTCGCTGACCAGACGATCGGGCAGCGGCTTGATGGTGTCGGCCTCGTCTTCCTCCTCCGTTTCGACCGGCTGGCCGCCCAGCGTGATAACCGCATGCATGCGGCTCACCTCCGGTTCAGCCCGCTGGATCACCTCGCCGGTTTCCGGGTCAATGATCTCAGCCTCCGGTTCCGCAGGCGTTTCGTCCTCGGCGCGAACATACCCGCGTTCGATCAGCAATGCGCCATCGGTGTCGATGCTGATGAAGACACCCGCCATGCCGATCTGTTCCGGCTCGAAGGTCATCGGGCGGCGCTCGAAGGTTTCCAGCGCCTGTTCGATCTCACCGAGGCGGGCGTCGATCTCGTCAGGCAGTTCGTCAGCCTCGCCATATTCTGCTTCGAGCCGGTCATATTCGTCACGCAATGCCTCGCGGGTGGCGCGTTCCTCTTCGCTCAGATCGACCGTAGTGCCGACAATCTGACGAAGGCCATGATCGTGACCGTAGGGAAAGGTGATGGCGAGCTCGATCCACTTCCAGCCCTCTGCGGCGATGGCTTCGGCCTCGGCCTTCAGTTTTTCGCCCACCAGCCGGTCGAGCAGCACCGGATCTTGCAGCCAGCCACCATCGTCCTGCTGAAAGAGATCGCGCAGCACGCAGCCGCCAGCCTCCTCATAGGCGGCAATTCCGACAAACACTGCCCGCTTGTCGGCGGCGCGGACCGTGGTTTCGGTCAGCAGGCGGCGGATGTGGTAGGGTTCCTTCTGCCAGCCATCCTTGATCGCTTCCCAGACTTGCTCCTGACGCGCATGGTCAGAACTGACGGTGAAGGCCATGAGCTGTTCCAGCGTCATGCCGTCCTCGGCATAGATGTCGAGCAATGCCGGTGAGACCGAAACCAGACGCAGGCGCTGCTTCACCACCTTGGCATCCACGAAGAACGCGGCGGCGATGGCTTCCTCGGTCATGCCCTTTTCGCGCATGGCATGGAAAGCGCGGAACTGATCCAGCGGATGCAGCGGAGCACGCTCGATGTTCTCGGCGAGCGAAACCTCGTCGATCAGCACATCGGCGCTGGCCTCCGACACCACACACGGAACCGGCGCAATTTTGGCGAGGCGCTTCTGCTTGACCAGCAGTTCCAGCGCGCGGAAACGGCGACCGCCGGCGGGCACCTCGAACATGCCGGTTTCCTTCCCCTCGGCATCCACGACCGGGCGGACATGCAGGGACTGGATCAGGCCGCGACGGGCGATGGACTCGGCCAGTTCCTCGACCGAGATCTCGGCCTTGACGCGCCGGACGTTGGACTGGCTGAGCACCAGCTTGTTGAAGGGAATGTCGCGCGAGGACGACAGCGTGATCTTCTGAACGGCAGTGGCCATGTCAGTGACTCCATGACGGACGCCGGTGAGCCTCTCTCTCCGGCTATCAGCCCGTCACGAAGCGAAGCGCCGCCCTCTTCCTCTGAAGAGAGCGACGCCAGCCGCAGAACCTGAAACCCGGAAATCAGGCACTCCGGTTTTCTGTATCGGCGGATGTACGGGAAAAGCCCGCGCCGACGCGGTAGAGCAGACGCTCGGCGGCGCGGATGCTGCCGGTTTCACGGGCGGCCTCGGCCCAGACCGAGATCGGGAAATCCCCGGTGAACAGCAGATCGCGCTCAATGCCCATGCCAAAGGGCAGCCGGACTGACTGCATCTCGCTCAGGCTCCATGACCCCAGTTCGGGATAGCCGAGATCGGCCAGGCCGAACATGATGTCGCCATCGTCATCCAGTTCGGTGGCGAGCCAGACGCCTTCACCGAGTGGGTTGAAGAACTTCACGACCGGGATGTGATCCTGATCGCGCTGGCGACCATTCGCCAGCAGGCGGTCGCGCTGTGTGCCGGTCAGGAGGATCATGCCGCAGCCCTCCGGTCGGTCTCGGTTACGCTGGCATCCGGCTCCCCGGCGTCCTCGGCCGGCAGATGCGACAGCAGCCAGTCCGCCGCCTTGCTGGCCTGCGAGGCCGCGCGGACGATGGCGCGGGAATCCTCGCGCATGACCTCCAGCCACGACCCGATATAGTCGGCATGACGCACGGTCGGCACGATCCCGAGCGCGGCGCAGCTGAAAGCCGCAGTCTGTTCTGCAATCATTTCCTCAAAGGCATATTTCTTCGAGCCGAACGAGCCGGTCAGATTGCGGTTGAGGCGGCTGTGATGGCCGCTGGCGTGACCCAGCTCGTGCAGGGCCGTCCGGTGCCAGTTGATCGGCTCGAAA
>NZ_JTLA01000074.1:0-10854 GCF_000799055.1 Ensifer sp. ZNC0028 | reverse complement strand
CGCTTGGTCGCCTCTGCCGCGTCGAATTTCTCGATGCGGCGGGTGCGACCGTGACGCCTGTGCTCGTGCTTTCCCCGGAACGGCTCGATGCTCGCATCGGCGAGGGCGAAATCACCTTCGTCATCGGCGAAGGGGAGCGGCTGCACATATCCGGCAGGCAAGCCGGCGTGCGTTTCCACCTCGAAGGCTCGCGTTACGATTATGTCTACCGCACCCCGACCGGTGAGGATTGCCTCGTTGCCGCGGTCGAGAACGTCAAGTTCATCCCGCGGGCGATCACCGGCGACCTGAAGGTCACCGGCGCCTGGCAGCGCGATCATTCCGAAGACGTGTCATTCGCCTTCTCGGGGACCGCGGCTTTCGAGGGCAATGTCGATTTCTTCCGCACCGTGCCGCCTGTTGACCGTCCCGGCCGCTTCGCAGAAGCGCTCGCGGATGCGACGGCCGAGTTCTCAGAATGGCATGCGCGCGTTCCCAGCGGTGTCGACGGCCAGGACGAAGCGCACGGGCTGGCGAGCTATCTGCTCTGGGCGAACGGCGTGCCCGCCGGCGGCGCGCTGACGCGGCCGGCGATCTACATGTCCAAGAACCACATGATCAACATCTGGAGCTGGGACAACGCCTTTTCCGCCCTCGGCGTTGCCGCCTTCGACCCGGATCTCGCCTTCGACCAGTTCGCAGCAATCTTCGACCATCAGGACGCCTCCGGCCTGTTGCCGGATTATATCAACGACCGCGACGTGCTCTTCGCCTTCACCAAGCCGCCGGTGCATGGCTGGGCCGTCTCGCTGATTGCGGCTGCCGATCCGAGCTTCCTGACGGCAGAGCGAAAGGCATACCTGCGCGACGCTATCGGCAAGCAGGTGGACTACTGGCTGACCTATGGCCGCAGGGATGCGACGAGCCTGCCGTCCTATTTCCACGGCAACGACAGCGGCTGGGACAACGCCACCTTCTTTGCCGAAGGCGGCCCGGTGATCTCGCCGGATCTGCCCGTGTTCCTGATCCTTGCCTGCGAGGCGCTGGCCGATCTTCTCGAAGACGATGGAGAGCGCCGGGCGATGTGGCGGCAGAAGGCTGCAGACCTGCAGGCGCTGCTGTTTGAACGTCTGTGGACCGGCGAAACCTTTGGCGCTCGGCTCGCTGCGGATCCAGAGCGGATCTTGCCGGGCGAAAACCTCATCCAGTTCATGCCGCTGCTGCTGGGAACACGTCTGACGCCCGACATGCGCGAGAAGCTTGTGGCGCGGCTCGTCGCCGGCGACTTCATCACCGAATGGGGACCGGCGACCGAGAGCCCGAAGAGTTCCTTCTACGAGGACGACGGCTACTGGCGCGGCCCGATCTGGGCGCCGACCACGATGCTCCTCTGGGATGGGCTGCGCCAGCAAGGGGAGATTGAACTGGCCAACGAGGTCGCGGAAAAGTTCTGTTCACTGGCGAGCAAAAGCGGTATGGCCGAAAACTTCGACGCGCGCTCGGGGAGGGGCCTTCGCGATCGCGCATTCGCCTGGACATCCGCAGTCTATCTTGTGCTGGCAGCATCGCTCAGCGCTGACAACCCGTGACGAGCAGAACCGCCATGCAGAGACCGACGATCAAGACCATTGCGCAGGAGACGGGGCTTTCCATCGCCACCGTTTCCAAGGCCCTGAAGCATTCGCCTCAGGTTCGCCCGGAGACGCGCGCGATCGTGATCGAGGCGGCCGAGCGCGTCGGCTATGAACTGAACATGCACGGCGTGCAACTGCGCACCGGCAAGACCTACCAGGTCGCCGCCATCATGACGGCGCCGGGCCCGAAGCAGAACGAATGGGAAGGCGTCGAATACGCTCAGCTCTTGAGCGGCATTTCCTGGGCGCTCGAAGACAGTCCCTATCGCGTCTCGCTTTATGCTGTGCGGAATTTCGAAGAAAGCCAGGCGGTCATCAAGCAGATCGTTTCGCTGAAGAAGGCCGACGGCATCATCATCTCGGGAACGCGCGCCGACGATCCGCGCATCCGCACGATGCAGGCGGCGGATTTCCCTTTTGTCACCTACGGCACCAGCATTCACAATGCGCCGCATGCCTATGTCGATGCCGACAACGAGCAGATGATCCGGGTGTCGATGGCGCGGCTGACGGAGCGCGGCCATCGCCGCATCGCCCTGCTCAACCCGCTGTCGGACCTGAGCTACGGCATCACCCGGCTCGAAGCCTACAAACACGCGCTTGAAGTCGCGGGGCTTCCCTTTGATCCGGCGCTGGTCGCCCATGGCCGCCTGACGCCGGCCTTCGGCCGCGAGAACGTGCTGACCATGTCGGAACTCAGCAACCCGCCGACTGCCTATATCTGCGCCAACGAAGCCTCGGCGCTCGGTGCCTTCTCCGGTTTCCACGAGCGCGGTTTGGTGCACGGGCGTGACGCAGTGATCAACGCCACCGACGATCTCAATGTCAGCCAGTATTTCGCGCCGCCGATCACCACCTATTACCTGCCGATCAGCGAGCCGAGCAGCCTGCTCGGCGCCTATATCCTCAGGCGCATGGAGGGTGAGCCGCCGGAGGCGCTGCAAACGCTGCTCATGCCGAACCTGATCGAGCGCTGCGACGACCGCTTGAACCCGAACCGTTGACGAACTTCGCGCCCGCGCAGGGCGCTCATTCATGCCTTTGAATATAAACGTTTACATTCGAGGCCGTACTGACAAAACCCGAGGCCGGACCCAACCGGCCGTAAGACATGACGAAGGACCGGACCCGTGCACATGCCCCTGACGAGATCGAACCGCTTCAACGCCAAAGAGCAGCAGACCGACATGCTGGAGCTTGGCGTCTGCTACTATCCGGAGCAGTGGCCGCGCGAAAAATGGGAAGAGGACGCCCGCCGCATGGTCGAGCTCGGCCTTGCCTGGGTGCGCATCGGCGAGTTCGCCTGGGCGAAGATCGAGCCCCGGTCGGGCGAGTTCCATTGGGAATGGCTGGACGACGCCATTGAGGTACTCGGCAAGGCCGGCCTCAAGGTCATTCTGGGAACGCCGACCGCCGCACCGCCGAAGTGGCTGATCGATCGCTACCCGGATATCCTGCCCGTCGACGTCAAGGGCGTGGTGCGCAAGTTCGGCGCCCGCCGCCACTACTGCTTCTCCAGCCGCCGCTACCGCATCGAGGCGGCGCGCATCTCCGAGGCCATGGCCGAGCGCTATGGCAAGAACGCCTTCGTCCATGCCTGGCAGACGGACAACGAGTACGGCGACCACGATACGATCTACAGCTATTCCGACGAGGCGTTGCGCGCTTTCCGCGAATGGCTCGAGGCCCGCTATGGCTCGGTCGAGGAACTGAACCGCGCCTGGGGCACGGCCTTCTGGGCGATGAACTATCTAAGCTTCGACGAGATCGAGCTTCCGAACAACCTCGTGGAAGAGCCGAGCCCGACCCATATCGTCGACTACATCCGCTTCTCCTCCGACCAGGTGAAGAGCTTCAACAAGGCGCAGGTCGACATCATCCGCAAGCATTCGCCTGGCCGGCCGGTGACGCACAATTTCATGTCGCAGAACACCGACTTCGATCATTACAAGGTCGGTGAAGACATCGATATCGCCTCCTGGGACGTCTATCCGATGGGTGGATTGCTCAACGGCCGTCTTTCGTCGGAAGACAAGGGCCGGTATCTGCGCGTCGGCGATCCGGACCAGCCGGCCTTCAACCACGATCTTTACCGCGCCGTCGGCAATGGCCGCGTCTGGGTGATGGAGCAGCAGCCGGGCCCGGTGAACTGGGCGTCGCACAACCAGTCGCCGGCTGATGGCATGGTGCGGCTGTGGACCTGGCTCGCCTATGCCCATGGCGTCGACATGGTCTCCTATTTCCGCTGGCGGCAGGTGCCGTTTGCGCAGGAGCAGTTCCATGCCGGCCTGCTGTTGCCGAACAGCGAAGCGGACCAGGGTTATCTCGAAGTCGCGCAGGTGGCGGACGAGATGAAGCGCCTACCCAAGGGCGAACGTCGCGAGAAGGCCAAGGTCGCGTTCCTGCTCGACTACAATTCGCGCTGGGCGACACGTGCTCTGCCGCAGGGCCGCACCTATCTGGCGTCGCAGATCGCGCTCGACTGGTATTCGACCGTTGCCCGCCTCGGCGTCGATGTCGATATCATCGGCCAGCACTCGGACCTCGAAGGCTACCAGCTGGTGCTGGCGCCGGACCTTGTCATTCCGGATCAGGCCTTCGTTCAGAAGCTTGCCGCATCTGGCGCCAAGGTGCTCTTCGGACCGCGCAGCGGCAGCAAGACCGAAGACATGCATATTCCCGAGGGCCTGCCGCCGGGACCGCTCGCCGCGCTGATCGATGTGAGCGTCGCGCGCGTCGAGTCGCTGCCGGAATTTCACGGCGAGAGCGTGCTCTATGGCAACGAGACCTATCCAGCCGGCGTCTGGCGCGAAACGGTTCGCACCAGCGAAACCGTGCTGGCGACCTTCGAGGGCGACTACCGCAACGGCGCCCCGGCGCTCGTCGGCAATGACAAGGCGCGCTACATGGCAACCGGCGCACGAGGCGAATTGCTCGACAAGGTAATCGGCGACGCGCTCGGCTGGGCTTCGGTCGAGGCGCTCGCCGATCTTGGCGATCTGCGCATCACCCGCCGCGGCAAGCTCACCTTCGCCTTCAACTACGGCAAGACCGCCGTGGACGTGCCGGCGTCTGCGGGCGCAACCTTCCATGTCGGCGGCCGCAAGCTCGGCCCGGTCGACGTCGCGATCTGGTCGGAATAGCAGAGGGCCGAGTGGCCGCTTTGGACGCTGACGGTGGTGTTTGGCGGGAGAGCCACACAATCTGCCTCATCCTCGCCCTCGTGGCGGGGATCCAGCGACCCGAGTCCGTCGGGTCAGGAGACTCTTTCGGCCCAAAGACTTGGGCCTACTGGATTCCTGTGACAAGCAGAGGAATGACGGAGACATTGGTTACCTCCGACTTCTCAATCGCTCGAATCAAAGAGCCCGGCCTTTTTCGAAGGCCGGGCTCTTTGCGTTTCAGACGCCAATTGTTTTCGTCGTCAGACGCGCTCCAGCGCCACCGCGATGCCCTGGCCGACGCCGATGCACATGGTCGAGAGCGAATAGCGTCCGCCGGTCTCCTGCAGCTCAAGCGCCGCCGTGCCGGTGATGCGGGCGCCGGACATGCCGAGCGGGTGGCCGAGCGCAATCGCGCCGCCGTTGCGGTTGACACGCGGGTCGTCGTCGGCAATGCCGAGGTCGCGAAGCGTGGCGAGCCCTTGCGAGGCAAACGCCTCGTTGAGTTCGATGACGTCGAACTGGGCCTGCGTGAGACCGAGGCGGGCCATCAACTTCTTCGATGCCGGAGCCGGGCCGAAGCCCATGATGCGCGGCGGTACGCCGGCGGTAGCACCGCCGAGAATGCGGGCGATTGGACGCAAGCCGTATTTCTTCGCCGCTGCCTCCGAGGCGATGATCAGTGCCGTCGCGCCGTCATTGACGCCGGAGGCGTTGCCGGCCGTCACCGTGCCGCCTTCTTGTCTGAACGGCGTGCCGAGTTTGGCGAGCGCCTCCATCGTTGTTGCGCGCGGATGCTCGTCGCGATCGACGATAACAGGCTCACCTTTTCGCTGCGGGATCGTTACCGAGACGATCTCCTTCGCCAGCCGGCCGTTGGCTTGCGCTGCCGCGGCCTTCGCCTGGCTGCGAACGGCAAAGGCGTCCTGGTCCTCGCGGCTGACATGGAAGTCCGCCGCGACGTTTTCGCCGGTCTCCGGCATCGAATCGACGCCGTATTGCTTCTTCATCAGGGGATTGATGAAGCGCCAGCCGATGGTCGTGTCGTAGATTTCGGCATTGCGTGAGAAGGCGGTATCCGCCTTCGGCATCACGAAGGGCGCGCGCGACATGCTCTCGACGCCGCCGGCGATCATCAGCTCGGCTTCGCCCGACTTGATGGCACGCGCTGCTGCGATGACAGCGTCCATGCCGGAGCCGCAGAGCCTGTTGATCGTCGTGCCGGTGACGCCGACGGGCAGGCCGGCCAGAAGCAGTGACATGCGCGCAACGTTGCGATTGTCCTCTCCCGCCTGGTTGGCGCAGCCGAAGATCACGTCGTCGACGGCGTCCCAATCGACATCGGCATTACGCTCCATCAGCGCGCGAAGTGGGACCGCGCCGAGATCATCGGCGCGGACGGAGGAAAGCGAGCCGCCGAAACGGCCGATCGGTGTGCGGACATAGTCGCAGATGAAAGCCTCGGCCATCACGCAGCCTCCCTGTCGCCCTGGTGGGCCTTCTTGGTGCGGGCGTTGATGTCGCGGAGGGTCTTGAGTTCCAGTTCCGTCGGTGCCGGCGTCTCGATCACCTCTTCGGCGAACTGGATGGCCCAGCCGCAATTCTCGACGATCTGTTCGCGCGTCACGCCGGAATGGATCGAGACGACGGTCAGTTCCTTGGTCTCAGGATCCGGCTCCAGGATGCAAAGATCGGTGATGACGCGCGTCGGTCCCTTGGTTTTCATGCCCAGCCGCTCGCGGTGGTCACCGCCTTCGCCATGGCCCATGGAGGTGATGAAGGGGAGCTTCTCGACGAAGCCGCGTTTGGAAAGCGCCATGGTGATGAAGATACGGCCGCAGTTGGAAGCGATCTCCGGGGCACCGCCGCCGCCGGGCAGACGGACCTTCGGGTGGTCGTAGGGGCCGACGACCGTGGTGTTGAGGTTGGCGAACTTGTCGATCTGCGCGCCGCCGAGGAAGCCTGTCGTGATGCGCCCGCCCTGCAGCCAGTAGCGGAACATCTCCGGCACCGAGACGGTGAAAAGCGCGGTATCGCAAAGCTCGCCGTCGCCGATCGACAGCGGCAGCACGTCCGGCTTGGTGCCGACCGTGCCGCTCTCGTAGATCAGAGTGATGTCGGGCGCATGCGTCAGCCGCGCGACGTTGCAGGCCGCAGACGGAGCGCCGATGCCGACAAAGCAGACGTCATCGTTGGAAAGCGCCCGGGAAGCGGCAATCGTCATCATTTCGGTTGGGGTAAAATCGCTCATCCTATTCTCCCTCAAGCCGCTTTTGCCGGCTTGCTGCCGGCGTGCTTGGCGAAATCTTCCGGCCGGGCGTCGAGCACGTTTTCCTTGATCCATGCGGTGAAGCTGTCGCGGTCGCGGGCGATCTCGTCCCAGCCGATGTAGAATGCGTTGGAGCGCGGGTAGTAGCCGTGTGCGTAGGATGGGAAGGCGCCACCCGGAACATGGGCAACCGATGTGACCGCCCAGCTTGGCAGCACGAGGGAATTGGGCGACGGCGGGTTGAGCTCGTCGACGATCTCCTCCACCGTGACGATCGAGCGCTTGGCGGCAAGAACCGCCTCCTTCTGCACGCCGACGATGCCTTCGATCAGCACGTTGCCCTTCCTGTCGGCCCGTTGCGCATGGATGATCGTGACATCGGGGCGGATCGCCGGCACGGCGGCCAGCACCTCGCCGGTAAACGGGCAGGCGACCGACTTGATGTTCGGGTTCACCTTCGGCAGGTCGGCGCCGATATAGCCGCGCAGCGTCGCAAACGGCAGGTTGGCGGCGCCCGCCTCATAGGCATTGGCCATCGCCGCGTGGGAATGCTCCTCGATCTCCAGCGGTCGCGGCCACTGGTTTTCGACCGCGTCGCGGAAGCGGTGCAGCGAGCCGACGCCGGGATTGCCGCCCCAGGAGAACTTCATGCCGCGCGCCGCACCCACGCCGATCAGCTGGTCGTAGAGAATGTCCGGCGTCATGCGCACCAGATAGAGGTCCTTGCGGCCCTGGCGGATCACCTCATGGCCCGCGGCATAGGGGATCAGATGGGTGAAGCCTTCCATGGCGACGGTGTCGCCATCCCTGACATTGTCGCCGACGGCCTCGGCGAGCGAAACGATCTTCGCCATGTTTCCTCTCTTCATCTCAGTGATCTCTTGGCCTTCGTCGACCGGTGGGCGGCAGGCGCCTGCCTCTTCCGGATGCCAATAAGCGCCGATCGAAGGGCTCGGTCAAATATTTTGTGCGATATTTGACTTTTGTTCGTATATCGCACAAAATCGAACGGCATGATTGAGGAGGCAGGGATGCGGGAAACAGACTTCGTCAGCGGCTTTGCGCGTGGGCTGACAGTGATCGAAGCCTTCGATGAAACGCGGCCGAAACTATCGATCGCCGAGGCGTCGAAGATCACCGGGCTCGACCGGGCGACGGTGCGCCGGTCGCTGCTGACCCTCTCCGAGCTTGGCTATGCCGACTATGACGGCAAGTTCTTCGCGTTGACGCCGAAGATCCTGCGCCTCGGCCATGCCTATCTCTCGGCAACCCCGCTGCCGACGATCATCCAGCCCTATCTCGACCAATTGTCCGACCGCGCCGGCCAGAGCGCCTCGGCCTCGGTGCTGGACGGGACCGAGATCGTCTACATCGCCCGCGCCTCGCAGAAGCGGGTGATGTCGATCAACCTGACGACCGGTTCGCGCCTGCCGGCCTATTGCGCCTCCATGGGGCGGGTGTGGCTCGCAGCGCTTCCAGAAAACGAGGCGCGCGAGATCCTTTCGCGCTCGAACCTCAAGGCGAACACGCCCTATACGAAGACGGATCCCGAAGACCTCGTCGCCGAATTCCGCCGCGTGCGCGACCAGGGCTATGCGCTGATCGACCAGGAACTGGAACTCGGCCTTTGTTCCATCGCGGTGCCGCTCGAAAACGATCGCGGTCGGATCGTTGCGGCACTCAACATCGGCGCACCGGCAGCGCATGTGGCCGCGGCCGAGATGGTGGAGCGCTACCTTCCGCTGTTGAAGGAGACCCAGGCCGCCTTGCGTATAGTGCTGAGGTAGCTGCTTTCAGCGTTGGCGCTTGATGTCTTGCGCGCGGCGTGGGTGCGAAAACGGTAGGAACTGCGCCAGCGCCTTGTGGTGCTGGCTCCAATGGTCGAAGCGGCCAGCGACGGACCTCGGAGATCTCAGCGCGCGGGCCCTTGGCCGGCAACCTGTCTCGTGGCCAGGCAGGTCCCTCTGCGCTTAATGCCGTGGATGGTTTGATGGTGCTCGTCCCACCGGCAAGAACCGGTCTGGGACGCTGGAACGCGTGAAACCGACCCAAAAATGTTTCCGTGAGACAATGCAGTTTAGGCTTGCATTTGTTTTCCCCACAAATTCAAGTGGTCGCGCGGGTGGATGTCGAAGGCGAAGAGCGCCGACACTGGACGATGGAGGGGGGCCATCGCACCGCGATAACCGAATATTTTGTCGAATTTTGTCTACGGCCGCCTCTCGGTCACGTCTGGCTTTACTGCCACTGTTACGACCCGGATTGCCGGGAAACCCGAAATTTACAGAGCGATTCCTTTTCGCCTTTAGCTATCGAGCGTCATGAATGAGCAATTGTACCCGTCCGATCATTCCATAGGCCTGCCGCCCTACGAACTGATCGCGACGAACGAGCCGCCTTGCCCTGCCGTGGGACAACCCACACACGACTGGGCCTATCTGGCCGCCACGCACCTCATCGGTTCGCCGGCCAAAACGGCGATCGCCGCGATCCTGGAGGAAACCGGCAAGCTTGCTGGTGCCGACCGGGCGTGGATGTTCGAATACAGCGACGACCTTCTGCGTTTCCGCAACACCGACGAATGGGTGCGAGGCGGCGTGTCGTCGCATGTCGATGAGCTGCAGCAGACGCCGGTGACGATGATCGGCTGGCTGCATCAGTGGCTGGTGGCCGGCAAGGCAGTCATGATCAACGATGTCGCAAGGCTACCGCGTCCGGCGCGGGCGCTTCAGGCGGAAATGCTTCGTCAGAACGACAAGAGCGTTCTCTGCGTCCCGGTCTTTCACGAGGGCAGGTTGCGTGGCTGTATCGGCTTCGATGCGACGAGGGCATTGCGTCAGTGGCCGATCGAAGAAATCCACCAGCTCGTCCGCTGTGCAAAGCTGATCGGGATCGCACGCTACGGGCGCACGCAGACATATGGCGCCCGGGACGATGCGGGCGCCATTCCGTCCGCCGAGACCGACCCGGTCGTCCATCTGCATATGCCGGGACGCACCCGCGGCGTGCCGCTGTCTTCGATCGTCGGGCTTCGCTCCGCCAAGGACTACACCCAGATCTGGCTGAAGGACGAAGCCGCGGCCCTGGATCTTCGTCCGCTTTCATTCTGGATCGGTCTGCTGCCCAAGGCGAACTTCCTGCGCATCCATCGGACGGCGGTGATCAACCTGGCGCACGTGACCGAGCTCGACCGTCATTCCGGTCCGACCAAACAGGCATGGGCCGTGCGTCTGCGCAGGGCAGGCGAGACCTGGACCGTATCCCGCCCCTACAGGCAGGAATTGCGCAGTCGTCTCGGCATCTGAGATTTTCCACAGTGGCTGATATCGCGGTTTGTCGTTTCGTCGAACCCGTAGGTTGCTTCGTCGATAAGGCGTTGTCGCTGTAGGGTTGTCGTGTCAGCCAGCACCCTGAAGAATTTTAGGGGTGCGGGGCGGAGGGCAAGCCTTTGAAAAAAATCAATTGTCAGAATCAGGGCTTGGGAGCCGGGCGTGAGAGCGAAGAGCGCAACGACCGGCGGCCGCCATCGCGCCGCTCAGCAGCGGGGCGTCAGCGCTCGCTGATGAGCAGTACCGCTCTGTGGTTGTTTGCAGCCTCTGGTATTGCTCTCGGTATGGTCGCGGCCGTGCCGCTGGCGCATGCAGGAGGCAAGGGCGGCGCCGGTGGGAGCACGAGCGGTACCGGCGGTGATATCGACGGCAATCTGCAGGGGACGCCTGGCAGCAATGCGACCTATTCCGGAAACGGTGGCGGCGGCGGCGGGCCGGGCGCGGCCGGTGGCGCGGGAAGCCAGAGCGGCGCCGGGGTTGGC
>NZ_JTLA01000073.1:0-48683 GCF_000799055.1 Ensifer sp. ZNC0028 | reverse complement strand
GGCGGATCTTGCCCTTGGCGACGAGCCGGTCGAGCGCACCGAACAGCTCCGGCCGATAATAGACCTCGGTCGGCGGGCAATGCAGCTGCACGAGATCGAGCGTCTCGACGCCGAGATTGGTTAGGCTGCGGTCGATGAAGGCTTCGATGTTCTCGCCCGTATAGCCTTCGGTCACATGCGGACTCAGCCGGCGGCCGGCCTTGGTCGCGACGAAGGGCTTGTCGCCACCGCGTTCCTTCAGCACCGCCGCGATGATCTTTTCGGAGCGGCCGTCGCCATAAACGTCGGCGGTGTCGACGAAGGTCACGCCGGCGTCGAGCGCGGCATTGAGCGCCCGCTTGCCGTCCGCCTCGCTGACATCGCCCCAGGAGCCGCCAATTTGCCAGGCGCCGAAGCCGATCTCGGATATGGTTGCGCCGGTCTTGCCAAGAACTCTCGTCTGCATCGTGCTGTCTCCTGTTGTGCGTCGCGGATCATACGCTGGCTGGGGCGCTTCTAGTATGACTGTTTGGATCGAGTAAATTAGCGTGAGATGTGACGCAGAGATCCGCGCACATCTTTTGGTCGTTCCGATCGGTGCGGCGTCGCGAGGTTTCTCGGACCCGAGAGGCTAGTCGTCTAGCGAAACCACCGCCTTGCCGCGGCTGAGGTCGACGACCATGGCGAGGATCGCTTCTGCCTCGTCCTTGCGCAGCTCGACGGTCAGTAAGGGCCCCTTGTCGGTGAAGCTTTCGCTATTGATCGCCACATCGCGCGCGAGAAGCCGCGCCTTGATTAGCGCCATGTCGGAAAAGTCGAGGCCAACGGTGGCGCGTACGGTCTCGATCATCTCGACCTTTTCCGCGGCCCTGAGGCACAGCGCCGCCGTGCCGCCATAGGCGCGCACCAGGCCGCCGCTGCCAAGCAGGATGCCGCCGAACCAACGGGTGACCACGACAGCGACGCGGTCGAGTTCCTGGCCGTCTATGGCTGCAAGGATCGGCTTGCCGGCCGTACCGCTCGGCTCGCCATCGTCACTGAAACGATAGGCCTGGCCGATGCGCCATGCCCAGCAATTGTGGTTCGCGTTGGGATCGGAATGGGAGGCGAGGAAGTCTTTCGCAGCCTGTTCGTCGGCAATGGGCGCGGCAAAGGCCAGAAAGCGGCTTTTCTTGACGTCCTGGTTTGCCGTTTCGATGCGCTTGAGGGTGAACATGGCTGCTTCCGTTTCTTGAGAAGCTGATAGCGGATTGTTGGGGGCGCCGCCACAATGGTTTGGATCAGCGCCGGGTCTGGCGCGGCGCTGTAATTGAGGCCGCGTGGCTCCCACCGTCATTCCTGTGCTTGTCACAGGAATCCAGTCACGGCGCGTCTGCGCCGTGGGAAGACTCATTTTTGTTGAGACATTCTTTCGCGCCGCCGACGCGGCGCGGCTGGATCCCTGTGACGGGGCACAGGGATGAGGTGGTGTGGACGTGGTTGCCTCCCCCCGCACCGACGGTGGGGGGAGGAGAAGTTCCAGTGCGCCCTCTTGAGTAGGGAAGGCGTGCGTCGAGCTGTGGTTTTAGCCGATCGCCATCAGGCTGGCATTGCCGCCGGCAGCCGCCGTGTTGATCGAGGTCGAGACTTCCTCGAGCAGCCAGTTCAGGCAATAGGCGTCGGGGTTCTTGCCGATCTCTTCGCTCGAGGCTGCCTGGACGAGAACGAGCGGGCCCGGCAGGCCGGCGATCGTCTTGCTGACCTCGCGCACCCGGGCACCGTCACCTTCGACAAGCGCGCCGGCGAACGGACCATCGGCTGCCCAGTCCTTGGACCAGGAGAGGCGTGCGGAGACGCTCGCCGGCAGGTCCTTCAGCGACGCCTGCAGGCCGGAAGCCGCGTCGACGACGACGGTGTTGCCGGTGGCAAGGGCGGCACCCAGCTGGTGGTAGAGACCGGTTTCCGTCGCCGGAACTAGCAGCACGCGGCCACGCGGATGCAGCGCATAGAGGTTGCGCTCGCCGACCGGGCCCGGAAGCTCGGAGGCAAGGCCGAGGGCCGAGTTGCTGCCGGCGGTGCGGGCGGCTTCGGCTTCCGCCTTGGCACCCTTGCCGTCGAGCCACTTGGCGAAGTCGAGCAGAACGGGATCGGTATGAACCGAGCTGTGCTGCGGCGGCACCGGGGCGGTGGCGACGAGACGGCCGAGATAGAGCGGGCCGCCGGCCTTCGGGCCGGTACCGGAGAGGCCACGTCCGCCGAACGGCTGAACGCCGACGACGGCGCCGATGACGTTGCGGTTGACATAGAGGTTGCCCGCCTTCACCCGCGAGGTGACGTGGGCAATCGTCTCGTCGAGGCGCGTGTGCAGGCCGAAGGTCAGGCCGTAGCCGGTGGCGTTGATGTCGTCGATCAACCGGTCGAGATCATCGCGGCGGTAGCGAATGACATGCAGCACCGGGCCGAAGACTTCACGCTTCAAGTCCGAGAGCTTGTCGAGCTCGATGATGGTCGGCGGCACGAAGGTGCCCTGCTCGGTGCCGGAGGCAGGGCCGATCTGCTCGACCTTGCGGCCGAGGCCGCGCATCGTCTCGATGTGCTTTTCGATGATGCCCTTGGCTTCCGCGGTGATGACGGGGCCGACGTCAACCGAGAGCCGGTCGGTACGGCCGATCTTCAGCTCGTGCAGCGCGCCCTTCAGCATCGAAAGCGTGCGGTCGGCAACGTCTTCCTGAAGGCAGAGCACACGCAGCGCCGAGCAGCGCTGGCCGGCGCTGTCGAAGGCCGAGGCGATGACGTCTCCGACGACCTGTTCGGCAAGCGCCGAGCTGTCGACGATCATGGCGTTCTGGCCGCCGGTCTCGGCAATCAGCGGGATCGGCCGGCCGGAAGGCGACAGCCGGTCGGCAAGCTGCGCCTGGATCAGGCGCGCGACCTCGGTCGAGCCGGTGAACATCACGCCGGCGATCTCGGGGGCGGCAACCAGGGCCGCGCCGATGCGGCCGTCACCGGGCAACAGCTGCAGCGCGTCGGCGGGAATGCCGGCCTCGTGAAGGATGCGCACGCCTTCGGCGGCGATCAGCGGCGTTTCCTCAGCCGGCTTTGCCAGCACCGGATTGCCGGCAACGAGTGCGGCGGCAATCTGGCCGGCGAAGATCGCCAGCGGGAAGTTCCACGGGCTGATGCAGACGATGGGTCCGAGCGCCTTGTGGGCCGGGCCGAGCGTGCGGCGCGTCTGTTCGGCATAGTAGCGCAGGAAGTCGATCGCCTCGCGCACTTCGGCGATCGCGTTCGGCAGCGACTTGCCGGCTTCGCGCGAGATCAGGCCGAGCAGGGTCGGCATACGCGCCTGCATCAGGTCGGCGGCACGCATGAGGCACGCGGCGCGCTCGGCTGGGGAAACGGCAGCCCAGCTGCTGGCCGCCTTGGCGGCAAGGGTTGCGGCCTGGCGGGCGTCGGCTTCTGAGGCTTCGGTGACCGATCCGACGACATCGCGGTGGTCGCCGGGGTTGACGACGGCACGCGTTTCGCCGGAGGCGGGGCCGGTTGCCAGCTGCGGCACGGCCTTCCAGTCGACGGCAGCACTTGCCTGCAGTGCGGCAGTCAGCGAGGTGAGGCCGGCTTCGTTGGAAAGGTCGAGGCCGGCCGAGTTGCGCCGCGTGTCGCCGAAGAGGTTGTCGGGAAGCGCGATCTGGTCGTGCGGCGCGCCGACGACCGGCATGGCGCGGACGATCTCGACCGGATCGGCGATCAGCTCGTCGACGGACACCTTCGGATCGGCGATGCGGTTGACGAAGGAGGAGTTCGCGCCGTTTTCGAGCAGGCGGCGAACGAGATAGGCGAGCAGCGTCTCATGGGTGCCGACGGGGGCGTAGATGCGGCAGGGACGGTCGAGATTGCCCTTGCCGACGACTTCGTCATAGAGCGGCTCGCCCATGCCGTGCAGGCACTGGAACTCGTACTTGCCGACCTTGAAGTCCTTGCCGGCCATTTCGTAGATGGTCGCGAGCGACTGGGCGTTGTGGGTGGCAAACTGGGGGAAGATCACGTCGGTCGCGGCCAAGAGCTTCTTGGCGCAGGCGATGTAGGAAACGTCGGTGTAGATCTTGCGCGTGTAGACCGGGAAATCTTCCAGGCCGTCGAGTTGGGCGCGTTTGATCTCGGCATCCCAATAGGCGCCCTTGACGAGGCGGACCATGACGCGGCGTTCGGCGCGGCGGGCAAGGTCGATGATGAAGTCGAGCACGTAGGGGCAGCGCTTGCCGTAGGCCTGGACGACGAAGCCCATGCCGGCCCAGCCGGCGAGGTCCTTGTCGAGGCACAGCTCTTCGAGCAGGTCGAGCGAAAGTTCGAGACGGTCGGCTTCCTCCGCGTCGATGTTGAGGCCGATGTCATACTTCTTGGCGATGACGGCGAGCGCCTTCACCTTCGGCAGCAACTCTTCCATGACGCGCGCGGCCTGCGAGCGGGCATAGCGCGGGTGAAGGGCCGAAAGCTTGATCGAGATGCCGGGGCCTTCATAGATGCCGCGGCCGGCCGATGCCTTGCCGATGGCGTGGATCGCCTGCTCGTAGTCGCGATAGTAGCGCTCTGCATCGGCAGCCGTAGTCGCCGCTTCGCCAAGCATGTCGTAGGAGTAGCGGAAGCCCTTCTGTTCGAGCGCACGCGAGCGGCGCAGCGCCTCGTCGATGGTCTCGCCGGTGACGAACTGTTCGCCCATCATGCGCATCGCCATGTCGACGCCGCGGCGGATGACCGGCTCGCCGCAACGGGCGATCAGGCGGGTGAGGGCGGCGGAAAGGCTGCGGTCGTTGACGGTCGAGGTCAGCTTGCCGGTAACGACGAGACCCCAGGTGGCGGCGTTGACGAACAGCGAGCGGCCGCCGCCGATATGCGACTTCCAGTCGCCGTCGGCGATCTTGTCACGGATCAGCGCGTCACGGGTTGCCGTGTCCGGGATGCGCAGCAGCGCTTCGGCCAGGCACATCAGCGCCACGCCTTCCTGGCTCGACAGCGAATATTCCTGCACCAGTCCTTCGACGCCCGAGCCCTTGTGCTTGGCGCGCAGCGCCTCGATCAGCTTGCGGGCGGTCTTGGCGGCGGCGGCACGGGTGGCCGCGTCGAGCGTTGCAGCTTCGACCAGTGCCGGCAGTGCTTCCGTTTCCGGCCGGCGGTAGGCGGCGGTGATCGCCTGGCGCAGTGTGCTCTGCGGTCGAACCGGCGGGGCGAATTCGGCAAAGGGAGCCTGAGACGCGCCGGTCTCTGCAGTGGTCTTGTGAAGCGGTGTCTGGCTCATCGAGCGCTATCCTCCGGGAAGCGGTTTGAAGGGCGCAGCGCGCGCCCGATCGTGGCCGGAAAATACGCTTCCTTTCGCCGTACATCCATCCGGCAAATTTGATCTTTCGCGGAATGTTTCACCGTCCGGTGCGTGCGGCGCCGCAGAGGATGCGGAATGTTCGCAAAATCACCGGATGATCCGGTGTTATGCGGCCTTGCCGAAGTGCTTCTCGCGGGCCATCAGGCACTCGTCGTCGCCGGGCATGCAGGTGCGACAGACGATCGGCCGGATCGCGTAGATCTTGCAGCCGACATGGTCGCCGAGCTTGCCGCTGAGCGCCAAGCAGCGATCGTCCTCGCAGCGCATGCCGCCGAGGTCGGCGGACACATATTCCGCCGGGATCAGGTCGAGTTCCTCGTCCGTCTCCAGCGAGAAACGCGGCCAGTCGGCCGAATAGGCGCAGCAGGCGCCGCAGCTCTGGCAATCGAAGCTTTCGTCGAGGGATACGGGTTCGGTCATGGCCTCAAACTAGCATGAAGGTCCGCGGTCTGAAATGGCCCTTACGCGATGGCGGCGTCGCGGCGGGCGATCTCGTAGTCCTCCGTATGCACCAGCACGCCATCGTCGGTCACGACGGCGATGCCATAGGCGGCCGGCTCGTCGACCGACAGCGAGGCGTCGGGTGCATCGAAGGGCATCGGCTGCTGGTGTACAGGGCTCTTGAAGACCGAAAACGGGATGCCGCGGCAGGAGCCACCGATCGTCCGGTGCACATGGCCGGCGAAGATGTGCCGCACATTGCCGTGCCGTTGGACGAGGTCGTAAAACTCCGTCTCGTTGGCGAGCCGGATCATGTCCATGCCGCTAAAGCCCGTCCTGTGCGGCGGATGGTGCATGAAGATGAGCACCGGCCGGTCGCCGGCATCGGCCAGTTGCCTGTCGAGCCAGGCGAGCCGATTGGCGCACAGCACACCCGCATGGCTGGTCGGATAATCATAGGGCGGGGCAAACAGCGTATCGAGCAGGAGGATACGGCAGTCGGCAAAATCGATTGCCTGCTGCACGAAACCATTCTCGTCGGTCGCCGCGTCGGCAAAGACCTCGCGGAACACCTCGCGCCGGTCATGATTGCCGATAGTGATGGCGACCGGCGGCGTCAGCTGATCGATCAGCCGTTTCAGGCGCTGGTAGGACGCATGGTCTGCATGGTGGGTGAGATCGCCCATGAAGACCACCCGGTCCGCATCCGCATGGTAGCGGTTGACATGGGCAATGCCGTTGGCCAGCCGCTGATACGGATCGAGGCCGATGATCGTCGTGCCCTCGGGCACCATGTGCAGGTCGGTAAAGATGATCAGCTTTGTCATGGAGTTCCAGAGGGTTGCGTCCGATTGGCCCAAGCTGTCGTGCGGGCGGACTTGCGTCAAGCCGCATCTTTGGGCTCGACAGACGAACAGCGGCTCGCGGTTTTTCTTGCGGGCGCCCGCGGAAAGCGGTAATGCAGGCGCATCTGATATATCAGCCATGATCGCCGTTGAGGCGATGGCAAACGCGTTGGAGAAACGGCATGCGGTGGAAGCGCACGATCCAGTTGCTGGACGTTCATTGCGAGGGCGAAATCGGCAAGGTCGCGATCGGCGGCGTGCCGAAGATCCCGGGCAACTCGATCGCCGAGCAGCTCAACCACATCAATACGGTCGACGACAGCCTGCGCCGGTTCCTGTGCCTGGAGCCGCGTTCCGGCTCGATCGGCTCGGTCAACTTGCTGGTGCCGCCGAAGCGGCCAGAAGCCGACGCCGGCTTCATCATCCTGCAGGCCGACCAGGCGCACGCCATGTCGGGCTCGAACTCGATCTGCGTCACGACCGCGCTTCTGGAATCCGGCATCATCGAGATGAAGGAACCCGAGACCGTCGTCATGCTCGACACCGCCTCCGGCCTCGTCAAGGCAACCGCCACCTGCCGCGACGGCCGCTGCGAGAAGGTCAAGCTGACCATGGTGCCGTCCTTCGTGCATGAGCTCGACGTCGAGGTCGACACGCCGAAGTGGGGCAAGATCAAGCTCGACCTCTGCTATGGCGGCATCTTCTACGCCCTGGTCGATGTCGGCCAGATCGGCACGACGATCGACAAGGCAAACGCCCGCGAGATCGTCGAGGCCGGCATGATCCTCAAGGACCTCGTCAACCGCACGATCCCCGTCGTCCATCCAGAAATCCCCGAGATCAAGGGCGTCGCCTACGTCATGTTCCGCGATGTGGAGCCGGACGGAACGATCCGCACCTGCACCACCATGTGGCCGGGTCGCGTCGACCGCTCGCCCTGCGGCACGGGCAGCTCGGCCAACCTCGCAACGCTGCATGCGCGCGGCAAGGTCAAGGTCGGCGACGTGCTGAAATCGCGCTCGATCATCGGTTCGGAGTTCGAAGTCGGCCTCGAAGGTGTGACGACGGTTGCTGGCCGCGAGGCGATCATCCCGACGATCGCCGGCCGAGGCTGGACCTTCGGCCTGCACCAGGTGGCGCTCGATCCGTTCGATCCGCTGGCCGACGGCTTTGCGCTCACCGATACCTGGGGACCTCAGGCAGGCGAAATCCGCTAGTCGGCTCTTAGGGGCTGTTCCAAACGAAAACGCGGGCCGAAGATCATGGGATCTCCGACCCGCGTGGCCCTTGGGAGGCGTGTTCTATTACTTGACGCGGCTGGCCTTGGGCAGCATGGCTGTCTCAAATCCGTCGCTGACGCTGTGTTCGGCGAGCTTCTGGCCGGCAAACGCATCGCCTTCATTGGCCGCCTTGCGGAAGATTTCCCGTGCCGCGGGGATATCCTTGTTGATGCCTTCGCCGTTCTCGAGCATCAGGCCGAGATTGACCATGGCATCGACGTTGCCGCGGTCTGCGGCCAGCCGGTAGAACTTCGCGGCCTTGGCGTTGTCCTCGGCGACCAGCTTTCCTTCATCCAGGATGACCGCGAGATTGAAGGCGGCGACCTCGTCGCCGGCGAGCGATGCCCGTTCGAACCATGCGATCGCCAGTTCGCCGTTGACCGAGGTTCCCATGCCGTCGCGATAGGAGACGCCGAGATTGTAGGCGGCAAGAATGTTACCGGCGGCGGCCGCCTTCTGGTTCAGCGCGAATTCTGTTGCGATGTCGCCCTCTTCGCCGACCAGGACGGCATAGTTGGTCATGGCGAGCGCATGGCCATGCTCGGCGGCTTCGCCGAGGATGCGCTGCGACTGGATCTTCTGGCCGGCCTTGTCGAGAACGCGGGCCAGCTGAAACTCGGTGCGGGCGCCACTCTTCTGGTTATAGGCCTCGCGGCAGGCCGACAGCGCCACGCCGATCTTGATGTCCTCGGTGGCAACGGCCGGGAAGGCCATATTGCGCTGCAGGTCGAATATGCTGCCTGCCTCGCGGTCGCAGACATCGGCTGCGGAAAGCTCGGCGGCGCGGGCTGAAGGAAGTGCGATCGCAGCAACCGCCAGAAGGCTGACGACGGCCAGGAACACGGCGTTGATGATGCGGGTGCCGGATGCGCTGCGATTTTCCATGAAGCTCTCCCTTCTCTTGACGGTGAACTTATCGCTGTCCGTTGGAGACGGCTGTTCCGGCGGGAACAGCCCGGCAACGAAAGCTCTGGCGAAGTGACGAGGATTGCCGCGGGCCCGGCCTCGCGCCCGCTTGCATCCGGGAGCGCCGGGACTATCCTCGGATGGCGGCAGCGCGCAAAACGGGAGAGATGCAAATGGATGATCTGGCAACGTCGATGCGCAAGTTGCTGGTGAGCCGGCGCGTCGTCGTCAGCGGCCTGTTGCTGACGGCAGTCGGCCGCGGTGCTGCGCCCGCCTGGGCAGACTCGGCCCTTGGCGAAGCAACGGAGATCCGCGGCGATGTTCGGCTGAGGCAGGCGAAAAAGGATAAGCCGCTCGCCGTCGGCGGCCAGCTTTTCGAGAACGACCGCGTCCACACGAACGCCGAGAGTTTTGCAACCTTGAACCTCGGCACGGATACGCGCGTGCTTCTGGGCGCCGAAACCGAACTGCTCGTCGACAGCTTCATTGCCGGACAGGGCGGCACGCTCGAGCTTGGAACGGGTCGCATGGTCTTCGACCGGCCCGAGGGGCTGCCGAAGGTCGATGTCGCCGTGCGCACCGCCTTCGGCATGATCGGCGTGCGCGGCACCAAGTTCTTCTGTGGTCCGAGCCGGGCCGCCTTTGCCGTCTTCGTCGAACATGGAAGCGTTTCGGTCGCGCGCGGCGGCGCCACCAAGATCGTCGCTGCCGGGCAGGGGGTGGAGTTTCATCACCGCGGCGACGCCCCGAGCGAGCCCGTCAACTGGGGTGAGGCACGCATCAAGGAAGCCTATGCCAGTGTCGGCCTAACGCGTTGAGCTGACGCCGGATCGAGATTTTCCGGCGCGCCGCGTCAGTCGGCGACCGTGAACAATTCCATCGCCGAGAACCCGCGGATCTCGTGGCTGCCGAGCGGGCGAAGCGGCCGTTTGCTTTCCTGAGCGGCAGCGGGCCCCACACAGATCGCCGTGCCGAGAAACTTGTTTGCCTCCTGCAGGCGCGCCGCCAGATTGATCGCGTCGCCGTGGGCGGTGTAGTCGAGCTTGCCGCCGGCGCCGACCTCGCCGACGACGGCCGGTCCGGTCTCGATGCCGATCCGCGTCCGGCCGAAACCGTTGGCGGCGAACTGCGGACGCCTGCGCATCTCTTCCGTCAGCGCGTGGATCGCCTTGGCGCAATCGATCGCCCTATCGACATGATCGGCCAGGTCCTCCGGGGCGTTGAAGAACGCGTGCACCGCATCGCCCACCACCTTGTCGACCATGCCGCCATGGTCGGCCACCAGCGCGTTGACTTCGGCGAAGTAGATGTCGAGCAGGGCGATGAGCTCGCGCGGCTTCAGCCTTTGCGACAGGGTGGAAAAGCTCTCGATGTCGGTAAAGAGCGCGGTCACCTGACGCTCCTCGCCAGCCATGCGGGCAAGTCCGGGATTGTCGATATAGCGGGCGACCACCGACTGCGGCAGATATTGCGAAAACTTCTGCCTGGCCGTCGCTTCCGCGCGCCGAACCTCGGCAAATTGCAGCACGCTGGTCACCGCAAGGACGGCAATAAGCGCGATCGAAATGCTGACGGCGTCGATGAGCCAGCCGCTGCCATCGTAGATGACGGCGGCGGCCGTGACGGCGGTGGCGACAGCGCCAAGGCCGAGCGCCGCCGATGTCAGCGGGCGGAGGCGGGTGGCGGCGAAGGCGACGCCGAGGCCGGCGACAAGTGCAGCCACGGCTTCAGCAAGCGGCAATCGGCCGTCGCGCTGGGGCAGGAAGCCGGTCAGGATCGCGTTGGCGATGTCGGCGTGGATCTGCACCGAGGGTTCAAGCGGCATCGAAGCGCTCGGCCTGAGGCCTCCGAGGCTTGGCAGGCTGCTGCCGATCAGCACGAGCTTGCCGGTGAAGCGTTCCGCCGAAGCCTTGCCGGACAGGACGTCCGCCGCCGAAACCGTGCGTTCGCTCAGCCGCTCCTGCGGGCTTGCGACGAAACGCAGGCTTCCGGTGTCGTCGAGCAAGATCGTTTGCCCGTCAATGCGCACCCAGGCCGGCTGGCCGCCGAGGATGGGCGTGCCACCGCCCCGCATCTGCCGGGTCGCTTCGATCGCCAGCGTCGGATAGGCGTCGTTGCCGAGGATGGCATAGGCCTGAACCCGGCGTATGCGCGCATCCTCGTCGCCGACGAGAAACGAGGAGGCCGCCGCACTCGCCTGGTCCATGAAGGCCGGGCACGAGGTTTCGGCGCCGTCGAGAAACCACAGTTCGGGTGCGGTGAAGGGACGGCTGAGCGCCAGCGGCGGCACGGGACGCGGTCGCTCCTGGACAGTATCGGCAACGAGGAAGCCAAGCACGACGGCGGTCTTCGAAAGCGCTGCGGCAAGCGCCGGGTTGCCGTCGGAGGTGGGGTTACAATCGGCGCTGAAGACGAAGTCGACCGCAATCACCTTGGCGCCCGCGGTCGCGAGCTGCGACAGAAGCTCCGCGGTCGCTGCCCGGTCCCACTCGCCCGAGGGGCGCGACTGGTGGGCCTGCCGGTCGATGTCGACGACGATAATATCAGGCGATTGGGGTGCCGGAACCCATTGCGTCAGGCTGTCGAAGAACAACTCGCGCTGGGTTTCGAACAGAGGTCCGGCGTAAAGATAGAGCGCTATGGCCGCAAGCAGGCTCGTGAGGCAACCGCCGGCAAGCGGCGTGAAACGCAAACGCCGGCGCCGCTCAGCGACCATACGGTCTAGTCCTCCTCGGGGTCAGCGATGCTCTGCAAGCGGCCGACCTTGCAGGCGATGATGCCTTCGTTGCGCTTGATCGCGCCGCTTTCCTCCAGCCATTGGATGGCGCGGTTCACCTTTGGCCGGCTGGCGCCGAGCACGCCGGCGATATCCGTCTGGCTCATGGTCAGCCTTAGATTGGCGCTTTCCGGCAATTCGTTGCCGTGGATCTGCCGGAGCGTCGCGAGGAAGAAGCGCGCCACCCGGGCGTTGAGGTCGTAAAGCGCGATTGTTTCCAGCCGCTCGGTCGTATCGCGAAGCTGGGCGCAGAGAAAGCGGATGACCGCTTCGGCCGCTTCCGGGCGATTGGTGACGATATCGAGAAAGGCCTTCTTGCCGATCACATAGCCTTCGGACGCGGTCATGGTCGTCGCATCGGCCGAACGGGTCTGGCCGTCGAGCACGGCCATCTCGCCGAAGATCGCGCCGGCTTCGTGCTGGCGCAGCATGAGCTCGCGTCCCTGCGGCGTGATCAGCGACAGCTTGATGCGCCCGGAGATGACGACAATCATGTAATTGCCCTCGTCGCCGCGCTGGAAGATCACGGTGCCGGCCGGCCACTTCCGGTAGGTTGCGATATCCGCAAGCTCGGCAATCGTGCTCTTGTCGAATTCTTCAAAAATCGGAAACGAGCGCCAGAATGTCGGGCTCCGGTTGATTTCGTTCATGTCATGCCCCCGCGCGGCGTTCCCCAGCCGCGCCGAAATTCTTTGCCCAGCCGCTGCGTCCTTGCAACAGAAAAGAACGGCGCGCCGACGTTGTGGTTCCGCATTGCCTTGCAGTTCTGCGTCGAGAACCGGTCGGTAGAAGGTTGACGATGGGTCGTAGGCGTTTCATTTTTGTGAACGATCTGTCGCTTGCGGAGCGGCTAGATGATTTTGAGAATGCTGATACTTCTGTTGTCAACAACCGTTTCTCACAGGAGCCTTCCATGCCTCAGAATGTTGCCGTCCTCGTCGGACGCATCCTGCTTTCTATCATGTTCATCATGTCCGGTTTCAGCAAGCTGATGGATCCCTCGGGCACTGCCCAGATGATCACCGGCGCCGGCTGGCCGGCTCCGACCGTGCTTGCCTACCTCGCAGGTCTCTTCGAGCTTGTTGCCGGTCTCGCCGTCCTCGTCGGCTTCCAGACGAAGATTGCTGCCTATCTGCTCGCCGCCTTCAGCCTGGTCACCGCCTTTGCCTTCCACAGCGGCGCGATCAATGTTCCGAACTTCCCGCCGGAAGCCAATGGCCTGCTCACCGTCTTCAACGGCCTGATGATGATGAAGAACGTTGCGATCGCCGGCGGCTTCCTGGTGCTCGGCGCTTTCGGCCCCGGCGCGCTGTCGGTCGACAAGCGCGGCGCCTGAGGCTTGGTCTCACCGCAATAACAAAAGCCCGCCGTCCATCGGCGGGCTTTTTTGCGTTTGAACAGGGTCGGAGTGGGGTGCGTGCGGAAAGCCGCGCACACTTTTCCTCATCGCGTTCTCGGCGCGTTCGGTCTTTGATTTTCGCATGTCGTCATCGCAAAGCCGCTGCGCGCTCTTGCGCGACATGCTCTAGGGATAGATCACGCCCTTACGCAGGATGACATTGCCGTAAAGTCGAGGCTCGCTGGTCTGCACGACCGTATGGGCGGCTCTCACCCGCGGATAGAAATCGGCGCCGAGCAGGGGAACGATGTGGCGGTTCGGCTCGTGCCTGCCGCAGCACGCGATGATCTCCTGATGGACGGGGTCGAGCGCGTCCTTGTCCTGTTTGACCGTTGCCCGGAAGATCGCGTCGGCCACGAAATCGTCGATCGGCAAGATGCTCAAGATGGCGTCGAGCACCGGGATCAGCCCATGCCCGTCGAGCCGCACGAGCCGGCGCGCATGTTCCTGGCCGGGATAGTTGCCATCCACCAGCGCGATCTCGTCGCCGTGGCCCATCGCCCGCAGCGTTGCGAGCAGTTCGGGACTGAGGATCGGGTTTAGGCCTTTCAGCATCAGCCGAGCTCCTTGAAGAGGACATTGGTGTCGAGCAGGTAGCGGGAAAAGAGCGGCAGGCTCGCGCCGCCGATGGCGCGCGCGTGGCTGCCGACCATGCCTTCCACCAGTTCGGGAATGGTCACGCCCTGAAGGTCGAGGTCGTAGAGCGCCTTGCGCGTGGCGGAAAGCAGCCGCGTCCGCACCCAGGGCGGAAAGCCGCCGTCGATGACGACGGCGGAGAAGTCGACGATCGAGACGGCGGAGACGACGGCCTGGGCAAGAGCTGCGCCGCAGTCGTCGATCCAGATGTCGAGCGGCTCGCCGAAATCGATCCAGTCGTCGGCCGAATACCAAAGCGGTCGCGGATCGATGCCGCGCTCGCGCAGGAGGTTCTCGAGCACGAAGACCGAGGCGATCTTGAGGAGCTGGATGGTCTTGCCGTCCTTGCCCGAGACCGGCAGCGGGCCGACGGCGCCGGCTGTGCCGGTGCGTCCGGAAAAGAGCGCTGAGTTGAGGACGACGCCGCCGCCGATGAACGAGCCGATGTAGAAATAGACGAAATCCGGATAGCTGGCGCCGACGCCGAAGGCGAGTTCTGCGCCGCAGGCGCTGGTGCCGTCGTTCTGCAGGAAAACCGGATAGGTGGTGCGGGCCGCGACCGCCGCCTGCAGGTCGACGTCGCGCCACTTGTTCATCTCTTCGCGCGGCGCGCCCACTTCCTCCGCCCAGTTCCACAGCTCGAAGGGCGTGGCGATGCCGATGCCGGCAATGCGCTTGCGCTGGTCGGGGCCAAGCTGCTGCTCGAGCTTTGCCATGCCCGAAATGATGAAGTCGACGAGATCGCCGGGCAGCGGATAGGGGTGCACGTGGTGGAGATGCAGCCGGATGGTGCCGACGAAATCCATCAACACCAGATCGGCGCTGCGTCGGCCGATCTTGACGCCGAAGGAATAGACCGCGTCCGGATTGAGCCGCATCGGCGTCGAGGGCTGCCCGACCTTGCCTCTGACGGGATCGCCCTTGACCAGAAGGCCGTCGCTTTCGAGCGCCCGCATGATCACCGAAACGGTCTGCGCCGAAAGCCCGGAGCGCCGGGCAATGTCGGCCTTGGAGAGGCCGCCGTGGCGCCGGACAAGCGACATGACCAGCCGCTCGTTGTAGGCGCGCACACGCGTCTGGTTGGCGCCGCCACTCGGGTCGATGACTTCAGGTTGCGTCGGTCCCCTGTCGGGGCCGTCTGTCAGTGACATGCCACCGTCTCCTCCCGTTGGCATTGGATCATGTGCGCAGGATGCACGCGGAAACCGCATGGGGCATTCCCATCCCGTTCTGCTGCCCGCTTGGCGCAGGTCTCTTGTTTCCACTTGTCGCGGCTGTGTCAATTTGATCGGCGCGCCAATCCTCCGGTGGTGCGCCTTGATCCCAAGAATGCCACATCGAAATAATAATTCAATTTGATTTATTTATTGACACCCCGGAATTTTAGTGTTTGTTTTTATCTCGGAAGCGCCAATTGCAGCGGAGGAGAATGCTGCGCTGGCGTGGCCTGGGCCGGTCCGCCGGCACGATTTTCAATCCTTGGGAGGATTTCATGAAGAAGACTGTTCTTTCCGCCGCCTTTGGCGCGCTGTCGCTTGGCGTCGTCTTCGCCGAACCGGCACACGCTGCCGATGTCAGCGCCTGCCTGATTACCAAGACCGACACCAACCCCTTCTTCGTCAAGATGAAGGAAGGCGCCACCGCCAAGGCCAAGGAACTCGGCGTGGAGCTGAAGGCCTATGCCGGCAAGATCGACGGCGACCATGACAGCCAGGTGGCCGCCATCGAATCCTGCATCGCCGATGGCGCAAAGGGCATCCTGATTGCCGCCTCCGATACCAAGGCGATCGTCGATCAGGTCAAGAAGGCGCAGGAAGCCGGCCTGCTCGTGATCGCGCTCGACACCCCGCTCGATCCGGCGACCGCAGCCGATGCGACCTTTGCCACCGACAACCTGCTCGCCGGCAAGCTGATCGGCCAATGGGCTGCCGCCACCATGGGCGACGGCGCCAAGACCGCCAAGGTCGGCTTCCTCGACCTCACGCCGTCGCAGCCGACCGTCGACGTTCTGCGCGATCAGGGCTTCATGATGGGCTTCGGCATCGACCCGAAGGACCCGAACAAGATCGGCGACGAGGATGATCCGCGCATCGTCGGCCACGACGTCACCAACGGCAATGAGGAAGGCGGCCGCAAGGCGATGGAGAACCTTCTGCAGAAGGATCCCGATATCAACGTCATCCACACGATCAACGAGCCGGCCGCCGTCGGCGCCTACCAGGCGCTGAAGGCCGTGGGCAAGGAAAAAGACGTACTGATCGTGTCGGTCGACGGCGGTTGCCCCGGCGTCAAGTCGGTCGCCGAAGGCGTCATCGGCGCGACCTCGCAGCAGTACCCGCTGATGATGGCGGCGCTGGGCATCGAGGCGATCAAGAAGTTCGCCGACACCGGTGAAAAGCCGAAGCCGACCGAAGGCAAGGACTTCTTCGACACCGGCGTCTCGCTGGTTACCGACAAGCCGGCAGCCGGCGTCGAATCGATCGATACCAAGGTCGGCACGGAGAAGTGCTGGGGCTGATCGCCACCTCGCTTCGAACGTATGAGCCAGTCACCGAAGGGCGGCCCCGGCCGCCCTTCGCGTAAGCGCCGATGTCTTTGACAAGGCGAAGAAAACCGCGCAGCCTCTTGTAGGAGTGCTGATGCCCGCCCGAAGGCGGGCGGGCTGTGCACGAAGCAGCATCGCAACCCCTTGGGAGCGGGGTTCACGGGAGGAAGGTCCATGGGCGAGCCCAACACAGCCGCGCAGCCATCCCAGGAATTCGAAAAGGTCCTGGTCAACAGTTCGACGCAGGTCGCGTCGTTCGACACGCATGACAAGACAGCGGTCCAGAAGATCCAGCATTTCCTGCATTCGACGCCGGCCGCCGTGCCGTTCATCGTGCTGGTCGCGGCGATCCTGATTTTCGGCATCGCCATCGGGGGCAAGTTCTTCTCGTCCTACACCCTGACGCTCATCCTCCAGCAGATCGCCATCGTCGGTATCCTCGGCGCGGCGCAGACGCTGGTGATCCTGACCGCCGGCATCGACCTTTCGATCGGCGTGATCATGGTGCTTTCAGCCGTCATCATGGGCAATTGCGCCGTGACTTACGGGCTTCCCGCACCGATCGCCATCGCCATCGGATTTCTTGTCGGCGGCGCCTGCGGCTTCCTCAACGGTTTCCTCGTGTCCAGGGTAAAGCTGCCGCCGTTCATCGTGACGCTCGGCACCTGGTACGTGATCATGTCGACGAACTTCATCTATTCGGCGAACGAAACGATCCGCGAGGCTGATGTCACTGCTGTCACCCAGATGCTGCATGTCTTCGGCGTCAGCTTCAAGCTCGGTTCGGCAGTGCTGACGCTCGGCGTCATCACCATGGTCGCCCTGGTCTTCGGCCTCTGGTACGCGCTGAACCACACCGCCTGGGGCCGGCATCTCTATGCGGTCGGCGACGATCCGGAAGCGGCGAAGCTCTCGGGTATCCGCACCAGCCGCGTGCTTTTGAGCGCCTATACGCTGGCCGGCCTGATCGCGGCGCTTGCCGCCTGGGTTTCGATCGGCCGCAACGGCTCGATCTCGCCGTCTGCCGCCGTCACCGACTATAACCTCCAGGCCATTACCGCGGCCGTGATTGGCGGCATCTCGCTCTTCGGCGGACGTGGGTCGATCCTCGGGACGCTGATTGGCGCGATGATCGTCGGTGTCGTCTCCATGGGTCTCAACATGCTGGGCGCCGACCCGCAATGGAAGGTCTTCCTCACCGGCGTGCTGATCATCACCGCCGTCGCAATCGACCAATGGATCAGAAAGGTAGCAGGCTGATGGCCCAGGAACCCATTCTCACGGCGCGCGGTCTGGTCAAGCGTTACGGCCGTGTCACCGCTCTCGACCAAGCCGATTTCGATCTCTATCCCGGCGAAATTCTCGCCGTGATCGGTGACAACGGCGCCGGAAAATCCTCGATGATCAAGGCGATTTCGGGTGCGATCCATCCTGACGAAGGGGAGATCAAGCTCGAGGGGCAGACGGTCAACTTCCGGTCGCCGATGGACGCGCGCGCCGCCGGCATCGAGACGGTCTACCAGAACCTGGCGCTGTCGCCGGCACTGTCGATCGCCGACAACATGTTCCTCGGTCGCGAGATCCGTAAACCCGGGATCATGGGCAAGCTCTTCCGCACCCTCGATCGCTCGGCGATGGAACAGAAAGCACGGGCAAAGCTCTCCGAACTTGGACTGATGACCATCCAGAACATCAACCAGGCGGTGGAAACGCTCTCGGGCGGCCAGCGCCAGGGCGTTGCCGTGGCGCGCGCCGCGGCCTTCGGCTCCAAGGTGGTGATCATGGACGAACCGACCGCGGCACTCGGCGTCAAGGAGAGCCGGCGCGTGCTGGAGCTGATCCTCGACGTGCGCGCCCGCGGCCTGCCGATCGTCTTGATCTCGCACAACATGCCGCATGTGTTCGAGGTGGCCGACCGCATCCACGTGCACCGTCTCGGCAAGCGTCTCTGCGTCATCAATCCGAAGGAGCACACGATGTCGGATGCGGTTGCCTTCATGACCGGGGCGAAGGAGCCGCCGCGCGAGGCGCTTGCGGCATGAACGTCGAGCCGATCGCCAACGAAATCCTGAAACGGGCGGCCGGTGCCGCCCGCTTCGTCGTCGCCATCGCCGGGCCGCCCGGTGCCGGCAAGTCGACGCTGGCCGAGGCGCTGGCCGAAACCCTGGTTGCCGGCGGCGAAAAGGCGGCGGTGCTGCCGATGGACGGTTTCCACATGGACAATGCCGTTCTCGAGGAAAAAGGTCTGCTCCCTCGCAAGGGATCGCCGGAGACCTTCGACGTCAGGGCTTTTCTTTCGACGGTCGCAGCCGTCCGCGCCAATGACGGCGAGGTGTTGGTTCCGGTCTTCGACCGCTCGCGCGAGATCGCGATCGCCTCGGCCCGGATCGTTGCGCCCGAAACCCGCATCATCCTGGTGGAGGGCAATTACCTGCTGCTCGACGAGGCGCCTTGGACGAGGCTCGAAGGCGCCTTCGATTTCTCGATCTTCATCAACCCCGGCGTCGAGGAACTGGAGCGGCGGCTTCTAAAACGCTGGTACGATCACGGCTATGACGAGGAGGCGGCAAAGCGCAAGGCCCTTGGCAACGATATCCCGAACGCGCATCGGGTGGTGGAGCGTCAGCGGGCTGCCGATCTGGTGCTTGCGGATTTCTGAGCGATGGCCGGATTGCGGATTGTGTTTGCGGGCGCATTGGTGATATCGAGACGCGGTTCCACCACATGAGAAACCGCCCGTCACCCGCGCACCCGCCGGCTCGCAAAGCCGCGCGCGCGGATCGGGCGCGAGCCCGGGGCTGCGGTTTTCCGTCTGCGCCTGCTCTGACCTAGGAGAACGCTGACCATGCAAGACCTCGTTATCCGCCGCCCGGATGATTGGCACCTTCACCTGCGCGACGGCGACATGCTGAAGGGCGTCATTGCCGATACCAGCCGCCATTTCGCCCGCGCGATCATCATGCCCAACCTGGTGCCGCCGGTCGTCACCACCGCAGACGCCTCCGCCTATCGTGAACGCATCGTCTCGGCGATCCCGGCCGGGGATCGGTTCGAGCCGCTGATGACGCTCTACCTGACCGCAGGCACCAATCCCGACGACGTCGAGGCCGGCCACAACAGCGGCCTCGTCAAGGCGGTCAAGCTATACCCGGCAGGTGCGACGACCAACTCGCACAGCGGCGTGCGCAACATCGACGAGGCGATGCCGGTCTTGGAGCGCATGGCAAAGATCGGCCTGCCGCTCTGCGTGCATGGCGAAGTCACGAGCGCGGATGTCGATATCTTCGACCGCGAAGCCGTATTCATCGAGACCGTTCTCGACCCCTTGCGCAAGCGCCTGCCGGAATTGAAGGTGACGATGGAGCATGTCACCACCAAGGACGGCATCGACTACATCAAGGCGTCGAAAGCGAACCTTGCAGGTTCGATCACCACCCATCACCTGATCATCAACCGCAACGCCATTCTCGTTGGCGGGATCAAGCCGCATTATTACTGCCTGCCGGTCGCCAAGCGCGAGAACCACCGTCTCGCACTGCGCGCGGCCGCCGTCTCCGGCGACAAGCGTTTCTTCCTCGGCACGGACTCCGCACCGCACGTCGATCCGCTGAAGGAATGCGCCTGCGGCTGCGCCGGCATCTACACCTCGATCAACACCATGAGCTGCCTGGCGCATGTGTTCGAGGAGGAAAGCGCGCTCGACAAGCTCGAAGCCTTTGCCTCGCTGAACGGCCCCGCCTGGTACGGCCTGCCGGTGAACGAGGAAACGATCACGCTGCGCAAGCAGACCGAGGCCGTGACCTATCCGAAGAAGATCGAGACCGGCGCCGGTACGGTCACCGTTTTCGATCCGATGTTCCCGCTGCACTGGGCCGTCGTTTGATCGCAACTGCATAATTCCTTGGGTCGGATGGATCCAAAGGCAAAATTATGCAGCAGTTGAAGATGTTGCAGCGACCTTTGCGCGGCTGAACAGACGCGCGGCGCTGCAGAGAATTGAAGGAGAGTTTGATGTTTTCCAATGCGTTTACCGACAAGGCCGTCATGGCAGAGCTGGTCGCCAAGATGCTCTGGGAGATCAAGGCGGTGCATTTCAGCGCCGACAAGCCCTACAAGCTGTCGTCCGGCATGGCGAGCCCTGTCTATATCGACTGCCGCAAGCTGATTTCCTATCCGCGCATCCGCTCGGCGGTGATGGATTTTGCCGCGGCATCGATCCTGCGCGAAGCCGGTTTTGAGAAGTTCGACGTGGTCGCAGGCGGTGAAACGGCGGGTATTCCCTTCGCCGCGATGCTCGCCGAACGTCTCGGCCTACCGATGATCTATGTGCGCAAGGCGCCCAAGGGCCACGGCCGCAATGCCCAGATCGAGGGCCATATGCCGGAAGGCGCCCGTGTCCTCGTCATCGAGGACCTGACGACGGCCGGCGGCTCGATGTTCAAGTTCATCGACGCCATCCGTGCGGCCGGCGGCATCGTCGACCATGGCATCGCACTCTTCTACTACGACATCTTCCCGGAAGCGGTCGGCGAGATGAAGGGCAAGGGCGTCGACCTGCACTGGATCGCCACCTGGCGCAACGTGCTTGCGGTCGCCCGCGAGCAGAAGCTGTTCGACGAAAAGACGCTCGGTGAGGTCGAGGCCTTCCTCAACGCGCCGCTCGCCTGGTCGGGCCGAAACGGCGGCGTCAGCGCCCTGGCGTAATCTTTGGCGCGGCCCCGGTTCTGCCGGGGCCGCGCAGCGTCTTGAGCTACATTTTTTTAATCGATTGAAAATCTGTCGAGGAGGATAAGCCGATGATCGTATGCTGCGGAGAAGCGCTGATCGACATGCTGCCGCGGGACACGACCGCGGGCGAGAGCGCCTTTGCGCCCTATGCCGGCGGCGCGATCTTCAACACGGCGATCGCCCTTGGCCGTCTCGGCATCCAGACCGGCTTCTTTACCGGCCTCTCCGACGACATGTTCGGCGATATCCTGCGCGAAACGCTGAAGGCGGCCAATGTCGATTTCGGTCCCTGCGCGACGCTGCCGCTGCACACGACGCTCGCCTTCGTCAAGCTGGTCAACGGCCACGCAAGCTACGCCTTCTTCGACGAAAACACTGCCGGGCGCATGATCACGTCAGAGCACCTGCCGGCGCTTGGCGACTTCTGCGAGGCGCTGCACTTCGGCGCGATCAGCCTGATCCCTGAGCCCTGCGGCTCGACCTATGAGGCGCTGATGACGCGCGAGCATGAAAAGCGGGTGATTTCCTTCGACCCGAACATCCGGCCCGGCTTCATCAAGGACAGGGAAGCGCACCTCGCCCGCATGAACCGCATGGCGGCGATGTCCGATATCATCAAGTTCTCGGACGAGGACCTCGCCTGGTTCGGCATGGAGGGAAGCCACGACGATCTCGCCGCCGAATGGCTGAGACGCGGCCCGAAGCTGGTGCTGATCACCAAGGGCGCCGATGGCGCCGTCGGCTACACCGCCCGCCACAAGGTCGAAGTGGCCGGTGAGCGGGTGACCGTGGTCGATACCGTTGGCGCCGGCGACACCTTCGATGCCGGCGTACTGGCATCGCTGAAACTGGCCGGCCTCCTGAGCAAGGCGGATGTTGCAGATCTCACTGAGACCGCCGTCCGCAATGCGCTGGCGCTCGGCGCCAAGGCGGCGGCGGTTACCGTCTCGCGCGCCGGTGCCAACCCGCCATGGAAGCACGAAATCGGTCGTTGATCGTCAGTCCGGGTCCGGGCGGTACTCCAGGATATCGCCCGGCTGGCAGTCGAGGGCTGCGCAGATCTTTTCCAGCGTGTCGAAGCGCACGCCCTTCACTTTTCCGGATTTCAGCAGCGAGATGTTCTGCTCGGTGATCCCCACCTGCTCGGCAAGGTCGCGTGAGCGAACCTTGCGTTTCGCCAGCATCACATCGAGATTGACGACGATCGGCATGCTTTAGACGAAGCTCCTGTTCTCCGCTTCGATCCCCGACGCGATGACCATGACGTGGCCCAGTCCGACCACCAGGCCCGCCATCAATAGCACGATCATCGTGCCGCCATTGATGTCGAACATTACCGCATGCCCCGTGGTACCCGGGTTGTCGTAGGTGACGGCCAATATGCCGATCCCATTGCCGACGGTCATGCACAGCGAACCGAAAAGGGCGGTGAGGCCCACCCGCCGCAATAGCACGCCATTACGGCCGGACAGGATCTCGCCGCGCTGGAAGCTGTCGAAAAGCTGCCAGGCGAATGCCAGGCCGGCAATGACGAGCGCGTTGTTGAGCGCGGCCAGGAAGACGACGGTCCCGATGGCGCGATAGGACAGCGTGATCACCTCGACACGGGGGAAGACGATGTCGCGAACGCCCTGTTCGAAGCCTTGCCGGTCGAAGAAGATCTGCCAATGGGTGTAGACGACCGCCGAACAGAACAACGCGCCGCACAAAATGATCATGAGTTTCATCAAGCGGCTGAGCTTGCGCAGCCTCTCGGCGGAGTGCGTCATGAAAAATCCTTTATCGTTCTGCTTGTATTTTTATCGTAAAACAATAAATAATTGCCGTCAATTGTGATCTTGGTTTGTGACGAGGCTGAACGAGCACGGGCGGCCTCGCCCTCTCAGGCACAAGGGAGGCACGCCCTAGGAGCGAATTGCCCAGGCCGCTGCAGCGGCATCGAACCTGAATTTTGCAGAGTCCTGGATCGAAGACATGATGCAGAGCATAGAGTCGATCTTGTTCATCTGACTGATGAGTTCGAGATATCTCGCTTGCTCATCCGAATTGAGCTGCTCCGCGTTCTCCATGATCCAAGGGATAATTTCGCGAGAGGCCTCTTCCGGTGGCGTGTCCTTTGCCGTCAGCATCATTGACCGCGTGAATGTCCGCGCCGCCAGTGTTTTGACCGGTCGCGTACTGTGGCGGAACTGCATGCTCGTCAGTGGGCATCCCTCCATCGCCCGTTCGACGTGGGACTGAACGAGATCGGGGCTCTCTTCGAAGAGGGAAACATAGGTCGCGGCAAAAGGCGTCTTGTCATCATTCGAGATGACATAGGCGCCTGAAGCGCCTGTCGCCAAAAGTGCGGCCGCAAGGATAGCTATACGCATCAACACTCTCCGTTGCGCGCACAACTACAGGTAAATGCCATAAGAATCGGCTAAGAAATAATGCTGCCTTTGATTGTGCGTCTGCCAAGGCCCGTGGCCCGGTGCGCCGAAAGGCTGCGCGGAAGGCGCGATCTGCACCCTCCGCGCTCAGCGTTTGGTTTAACGGGCCGCCTTCAGCAGTGCTGCCACCAACCCTGCCGTGGACGAGTCGTGACCTTCGGCACTTTCCTTGCCTTCGACGACCGGAAGCAGGCCGGTCGCCAGTTCCTTGCCGAGTTCGACGCCCCACTGGTCGAAGGAGTTGATGTTGAAGAGCGCACCCTCGACGAAGACGCGGTGCTCGTAAAGCGCGATCAGGCGACCGAGCGCGAAGGGGTCGAGCTGGTCGTAGACGATCGTCAGCGACGGGCGGTTGCCGGAAAAGACGCGGTGCGGGGCAATCTTGTCGGCCTTGGCGTCTGCCATGCCCTTGGCGGTCAGCTGTGCCTTGGCTTCCGCGAGCGTGCGGCCCTTCATCAGCGCTTCCGACTGGGCCAGGCAATTGGCGATCAAAAGCTCGTGTTGGTGACGCAGGTTCTTTTCATGGCCGTTGGCGGCGATCATGAACTCGGCCGGAATGACGTCGGTGCCCTGATGGATCAACTGGTAGAAGGCGTGCTGTCCATTGGTGCCGGGCTCGCCCCAAACGACCGGGCCTGTCGAATACTCGACCGGTGTGCTGTCGAGCGTCACCGCCTTGCCGTTCGATTCCATGTCGAGCTGCTGCAGGTAGGCGGGGAAGCGCGACAGGCGCTGGTCGTAGGGCAGGATCGCGCGCGAGGGATAGCCGAGCACATTGCGGTGGTAGAAGCCGAGGAGGCCGAGCAGGACCGGAATGTTCTCACGGATCGGGGCGGTGCGGAAATGTTCGTCGATGGCATGGCCGCCATCGAGGAAGCGGCCGAAATTCTCCTTGCCGACCGCGATCATCAGCGGCAGGCCGATCGCCGACCAGATCGAGTAGCGCCCACCGACCCAATCCCAGAAGCCGAAGACGCGGGCCTGGTCGATGCCGAAGGCGGCGACCTTGTCGAGCGCGGTCGAAACGGCAGCGAAGTGATGGCCGACGGCGGCCTCGCCGAGCTTGCCGGCGATGAAGGCGCGGGCGGTCGCCGCATTGGTCATCGTCTCGATGGTGGTGAAGGTCTTCGAGGCGATGATGAAGAGCGATGTTTCCGGATCGATCAGCTTCAGCGTATCGGCGATATGGGCGCCATCGATGTTGGAAACGAAGTGCAGCCGCGGGCCGTCGTGGAAGGGCGCAAGTGCCAACGTCGCCATGACAGGGCCGAGGTCGGAGCCGCCGATACCGATGTTGACGACGTCGGTGATCTTCTTGCCGGTCGCACCTTTCAGCGCGCCCGAGCGGATGCCGTCGGCAAACGCGCCCATGGCGGCAAGCACGCCGTTGACGTCGGGCATCACGTCCTTGCCGTCGACGAGGATCGGGCGGTTGCTGCGGTTGCGCAGCGCCGTGTGCAGCACGGCGCGCTCCTCGGTGATGTTGATGATATCGCCGCGGAACATGGCGTCCCGCTTCTCCTCGACCTTGGCGGCCTTGGCGAGTGCTTCGAGCCCATCAATCACCTTGTCGTTGACGGCGCATTTCGAATAGTCGAGCAGCAGGTCGCCGAGTGTGGTGCTGAAGCGCTTGAAGCGCTCGGCATCGCTGGCGAAGGCGGCGCGGATATCGGTTGCGTTGGTCTCAGAGGCGGTTGCTTTGAGTTGGTCGACAAGCGCTTTCATCGCAGGGCTCCTTGGTCGGACAGGGTGTCGGACAATCGCCTGCGTAGCTATTCGCTTTAGGCCGTTCAAATCAAGCCCGCAAAACCGCCGAAGTGGCGGTTTTCAGGATTTTTTAAATCGTTTGAATTTTGGAGTAGTTTACCCGCGCAGGTCCTTGCGCAGGATCTTGCCGACATTGGTCTTCGGCAGTTCGGTACGGAATTCGACGAAACGCGGGCGCTTGTAGTTGGTGAGGTTGGCGGCGCAGTGGCGCTTGACCTCTTCTTCCGTCAGTGCCGCGTCCCTCTTGACCACGAAGAGCTTCACCGCTTCGCCGGAATGCTCGTCCGGAATGCCGATCGCCGCGCATTCGAGAATGCCCGGATGGGTCATCGCCACTTCCTCGATCTCGTTCGGGAAGACGTTGAAGCCCGATACCAGGATCATGTCCTTCTTGCGGTCGACGATCTTGACCAGGCCGTCCGCGTTCATGAAGCCGATGTCGCCCGAGCGGAAGAAGCCGTCGGGCGAGATCGCCTTGGCGGTTTCATCCGGCCGCTGCCAGTAGCCCGACATCACCTGCGGGCCGCGAATGCAGATCTCGCCAACTTCGCCGATCGCCAGCGTGTTGCCCAGATCGTCGCGGATCTCGACGTCGGTGGAGGGGATCGGCATGCCGATCGTGCCGGTGAACTCGGTGGCGTCGAGGATGTTGGCCGTTGCCACCGGCGACGTCTCCGACAGGCCGTAGCCTTCGGCGATCGAGCACCCGGTCATCTGCTTCCAGCGTTCGGCAACCGGGCGCTGGATCGCCATGCCGCCGCCAAAGGTCAGCATCAGCGACGAGAAGTCGAGCTTCTGGAACTCGGCATTGTTCATCAATGCGTTGAACAACGTGTTGAGGCCGGGGAAGATGTTGGTCTTGTACTTGCCGAGTTCCTTGACGAAGCCCGGAATGTCGCGCGGATTGGGGATCAGGATGTTGTTGCCGCCGGTCGCAAGTCCCATCAGCGAATTCACCGTCAGTGCGAAGATGTGATAGAGCGGCAGCGCGCACATGAAGACGAGGTTGTCCGGGCGAGCGCGCGAGCGGAACGCCGTCTGGAACCAGATCTCCATCTGCGCCATGTTCGACAAAAGGTTCGAATGGGTGAGCGTCGCGCCCTTCGAAACCCCCGTGGTGCCGCCGGTATACTGCAGGAAGGCGACGTCGCTCGGAACAACATTCGGCTTCGTCAATTTGGCTCGTCCGCCCTTGGCAAGCGCGTTTCTGAACGAGAGGTGGCCAGGGATCGACCAAGCAGGAACCAGCTTCTTGACGCGACGGACCACCAGATTGACGATGGCACCCTTGAGGCCGAGCATGTCGCCCATCGTGGCGACGACGACGTGCTTGACGGAGGTCTTGTCTGCCACCTGCTGCACCGTGTGCGCGAAATTCTCGAGAACGAAGATCGCCTTGGCGCCGGAGTCGACGAGCTGGTGCTGCAACTCGCGCGGCGTATAGAGCGGATTGACGTTTACGACGGTAAAGCCGGCTCTCAAGATGCCGTAAACGATGACGGGGTTCTGCAGGATGTTGGGCATCATCACGGCGACACGGTCGCCCTTGGAGAGCCCGATCGACTGCAGCCAGGCACCGATCCTGGCGGATTCGGCATTGAGGTCGGCAAAGGTCAGCGTCTTGCCCATGCAGGTGAAGGCTGGGCGGGTCGAATAGCGGGCGACGGCGTGATCGAAAAATTCGCCGATCGATCTGTAGGGCAGGGGGCCGATTTCGGCTGCTATGCCGGGTGGATAGGATTTCAGCCAGATCTTGCCTGGGCTGGTACCCGTTTGTTGTGCGCTGACTTCCACCATGACCTCTCTCCCTCTGGTCGCCACAGGCTGGCCTGCTCGCGGCCTGAGAAAACCCCTCCCGATCTCCTCATGCCGATGAAGATGATGCTTTTGACACACCTCTTCAAGCTGAGATTCGGGATTATATAACTTTGACGTAAACGTCAACTGAACTTACGGTTAACAGGCGCGGACTGCGCCCTCGAAAAAGTATGACGAGAGCCGTAAAAGCTTTGCCTGCCAAGGCAAAACACTGTATTGCATTGCAGCATATCCCTGTTGGTCCGATCCAACATCCGCCGACATATTCCCCAGTTTATTCTCCGGTCCACTCGGTCCGGACGACGCAGGCCATTGCTCATGTGTGACGAAGCTTACTCCTCCGCCGTCGAGCCGCGCCGTGCCCGTGTGTCTGCTGCCGAAGTGGCGCTCGCCGTCGGCGGCTTTGGCATCGGCACCGGCGAGTTCGCGATCATGGGTCTTTTGCCGCAGGTCGCCGAGGATGTTGCCGTTTCTGTGCCGCGGGCAGGGGCCGTGATCAGCGCCTATGCGCTCGGCGTCGTCGTCGGCGCGCCCTTGATCGCGGTGCTTGCCGCCCGCTTCTCCCGCTTCCGCGTGCTTCTCGCGCTGATGCTGATTTTTGCCGTCGGCAATTTCGCGAGCGCGATCGCGCCGGATTTCTACACGCTGATCGCCGCGCGCTTCTTCGCCGGCCTGCCGCATGGTGCCTATTTTGGCGTCGCGGCCCTGGTGGCCGCCGGTCTCGCTGCGCCGAACCAGCGGGCCCGTGCCGTTGGCCGGGTGATGATGGGCCTGACGATCGCCACCCTCTTCGGCACGCCGCTCGTCGCGTGGTTCGGGCAGGCGCTCGGCTGGCGTTCCGCTTTCGCCATCGTCGGCGGCATCAGTCTTTTGACCGTGGCGCTGACCTTCGTCCATGTGCCGCGCGACAAGGGCAATCCGAAGGCGACGCCGCTTCGTGAGCTGGGTGCGCTTGGCAAGCTGCAGGTCTGGCTGATGCTCGGCATCTGCGCCATCGGCTGTGGCGGCATGTTCGCCGTCTTCAGCTACATTACCCCGGCGCTGACCGAGGTCGCGGGTGTATCGCTTGCCAACGTGCCGATCATGCTGTCGGTTTTCGGCGCTGGCATGATCCTCGGCAATATCGTCGGTGCCCGGCTTGCCGATTGGGCGTTGCTGCCGGCGATCGGCATCGCCATCGTCTTCAACATTTTCGCCTACGTGCTCTTCTACTTCACCATGGGCAATCCGTGGATCGCCATCGTCAACGTGCTCTTCATCGGCGGCGGCTTTGCCGTCGTTCCCGGCGTGCAGACGCGGCTGATGGATGTCGCCGGCGAGGCCCAGACGCTGGCCGCCGCCCTTAGCCACTCCGCCTTCAATCTTGCCAATGCGCTTGGCGCCTGGCTCGGTGGTGTTTCGATCGCCGCCGGTTACGGCTGGACCTCCACCGGTCTCGTCGGCGCCGTTCTCGGCGTCGCCGGCTTCGGCATCTTTCTCGCTTCAGTCTTCGTCGATCGCGCACAGCCTGCGCGTATGGCTGCAAAACCTGCGGCGGAATGACCGGCTTTATCGAAAGAAAGCCAGGGGCTCTTGAACCCTCCTAAATTTTTCTGTCATGTCCCGCCGCTAGCGTCGACCACGGCCCTGAAACTACCGTAAAGCAGGGGCAAAGGGGCGGCGCGCGGCGCTAGACAGGCTGGCAAGGCCTCGGGTTTGTTGTAAAGTCGTCGAAAGACGGAGGATCATTGGTGCAATTGGGCAATCGTGAACGAGAGAATTTTGCCGTGGAGCCGCGGCTCCTTGGGCAAACCGCTATTTCACGCCATGCCCTTGTCGGCCCCATGACCGCTGCCCGCTGGATGCTGGTCTTCGTTCTGCTTGCCGGCGTCTACTTCTTCCATGGTTTCGTCGTTCCGGTTCTGGCCGCCGTCGTCATCGGTTTTGCCAGCTGGCCGATCTATCGCCGGCTGCTCGCCGGTGTGAACGGCAACCGGACGCTGGCCGCCACCATCGCGATCGTCTGCGTCATTTCCTTCATCGTCGTGCCGATCTCGATCGCTGCCGTCTATGCGGTCGACGAGGTGCGCGACTGGGTCGTCTGGGCGGTCGAGACCAATGCCAATGGTGCCGTGGTGCCCGCCTGGCTGTCTGGTATCCCGGTTGCCGGCGCCTGGCTCGGCGAACAATGGGTCAAGCATATCGGCCATCCGGGTGCGCTCGGCGAACTCGTCCAGCTCGTCAGCGGCTCCAACATCGGCAATATCTACCGCGGCGTCCTGGTCGTGGGCGCGTCGACTTTCCATGCCTTCCTGACGCTGCTGTTCATGATGATCACGCTGTTCTTCGTCTATCGCGATGGCCAGTCCTTCTCCGGTCAGCTCGACAAGCTCGGCGAGCGCATCTTCCCGATGCGCTGGGAGCGGCTGTCGCGGGTCGTGCCGCTGACGATCAGCTCGACGGTGACCGGCATGGGCATCATCGCCATCGGCGAGGGCATCGTGCTCGGCGTCGCCTACTGGCTTGCCGGCGTACCGTCGCCGGTCACGCTTGGCATCATCACCGGCCTGATGGCGCTGATCCCGGGCGGCGCGCCGCTCTGCTTCACGCTGGTCTCGGTCTATCTCGTCGCCAGCGGCTCGCCCGTTCACGGCCTGGCGCTGTTCACCTGGGGTACGACCGAACTCTTCATCGTCGACAAGACACTGCGCCCGCGCCTCGTCGGCGGCCCGATCAAGCTTCCCTTCCTGCCGACCTTCTTCGGCCTCGTCGGCGGCGTGAAGACCATGGGCTTCCTCGGCCTCTTCGTCGGCCCGGTGCTGATGGCGCTGCTCGTTGCCATCTGGCGCGAGTGGATGCGCGAAGTCACCGCGCCCACCGAAACGAGCGTGAACCACATCATCAAGGGCTAGGCGTCACGCCAAGCCGGCGGTCGCGGACGTGCGGTCGCCCTTAATCTGTTCGGCATCTCGCTGATAGGCCGATACCGACCGGATCCCGCGCTTATCGAGATCGTATTCCGCCTTCGGTAGCGGACCCTGGCGGGCGTCTTTATCTTTTCCTTATGCCGCCTTCCGACCATCGCAATCGATAATTGACCCGTTGCGGATGCACACTTCGGACCTCAACAGTCCGGAGAATTTGCATGTCCGATGTTCTTTTTCTTGCCGCCGGCATCGGCGGCTTTGTCGTGTTCGCGCTTTATGCGCGCGCGCTGAGCCGGCTTTAGGAGGGCGTCATGTTTGAAGCCCTGCTCGGTCTTGCCGTCGCTGTCGCGCTTGCGGCCTACCTCGTCGTCACCCTCGTTCGCCCGGAACGGTTCTGACCCGGTCGACGGGATCGGACCCGTTGGCCGTTCGCATCAGCCGGGCGCCGTCGCGCCGTCCGGCCGCCCTTAGCGGAGTAATCTCATGTCTATCATCGGGTGGCTGCAGATCAGCCTCCTCTTCATCGCCGTCCTGATCGTCATCAAGCCGTTGGGGCTTTACATGGCGCGGGTCTTCTCCGGTGAACGCAACGTCTTTTCGCCCGTCCTCGGCCCCGTCGAGCGCGGCCTTTATCTTGCCGCCGGCGTCGATCCGAAGAAGGAGCAGGGTTGGCTCGCCTATACGATGTCGATGCTTGCCTTCAGCCTCGCGGGCTTCGTCTCGCTCTACGCGATCCTCCGGCTGCAGGCCTATCTGCCGATGAACCCGCAAGGTTTCTCGGGCATGCCGTCCGACCTCGCCTTCAACACGGCGGTCAGCTTCGTCACCAACACCAACTGGCAGAACTACGGCGGCGAAACCACGCTCAGCCATTTCAGCCAGATGGCCGGGCTCACGGTGCATAATTTCGTCTCGGCTGCGACCGGCATCGCCATGGCGCTTGCCGTCACCCGCGCCTTCGCCCGCTCGAACGCCTCGACCGTCGGCAATTTCTGGGTCGATCTCACCCGCTCGACGCTTTATGTGCTCCTGCCGATCGCCGTCGTCATGGCGCTTGCCATGGTTTGGAGCGGCCTGCCGCAGACCTTCCACGCCGATCTTACTGCAACGACGCTCGAAGGCGCCAAGCAGACGATCTCAGTCGGCCCGGTCGCAAGCCAGGAAGCGATCAAGCAGCTCGGCACCAATGGCGGCGGCTTCTTCAACGTCAACGCCGCCCATCCGTTCGAAAACCCGACGGCCTTCTCCAACTATCTCAACATCTTCTCGATGCTGTCTATCTCGGCGGCGCTCGTCTACACCTTCGGCCAGATGGTCGGCAACCGCCGCCAGGGCTGGGCCTTCATCGCCGTCACCGGCATCCTGCTGATCTCCGGCGTCGCGGTCGTCTACTGGGCTGAAGCCCAGGGCAACCCGATCCTGACCGCCCTTGGCCTCGATGCCGCCCAGGGCAACATGGAGGGCAAGGAGGTTCGCTTCGGCCAGGCGATGACGGCGCTCTATGCGGCTGTCACGACGGGCCTGTCGGATGGCGGCGTCAACGGCATGCACGGCTCGCTGACGGGCCTCGGCGGTCTCGTGCCGATGTTCCTGATGCAGCTTGGCGAAGTCCTGCCGGGCGGTGTCGGTTCCGGTCTCTACGGCATGGTCGTCTTTGCAATCCTCGCCGTCTTCGTTGCCGGCCTGATGGTCGGCCGTACACCGGAACTGCTCGGCAAGAAGATCGAAAGCCGCGAGATGAAATACGCGATGTTCGCCGTCCTCATCCTGCCGGCAACGATCCTCGGCTTTGCCGCCGTCTCCGCGATGCTGCCCTTTGCCGTCGCCAGCATCGGCACGGCGGGTCCGCATGGCCTGTCGGAAATCCTCTATGCCTTCACGTCGGCGGCCGGCAACAACGGCTCGGCTTTCGGCGGGCTCACCGGCAACACGCCCTGGTACAACACGACGCTTGGGTTCGCGATGCTGCTCGGCCGCTTCGCCTATGCCGTTCCGGTGATGGCGATCGCCGGCTCGATCGCGGTCAAGACCCGCGTACCGGCCTCCAAGGGTACCTTCCCGACCGACACGCCGCTCTTCGTCGGCCTGCTCGTCGGCATCATCCTCATTCTCGGCGGGCTGCAGTTCTTCCCGGCGCTCGCGCTCGGTCCCATCGTCGAGCATCTCTCGATGCTTGCCGGTCAGACCTTCTAAAGGAATTCGACACATGTCTTCCAAACCCATCGCTCCCAGTCTTCTGGACCCGGCGATCCTGCTGCCGGCGATCAAGGCGGCGTTCGTCAAGCTCGACCCGCGCCAGCTCGTGCGCAATCCGGTGATCTTCGTCACCGAAGTGGTCGCCGCCGTCGTCACCGGCCTCTTCGTCCGTGATCTCGTAACCGGCGGCGGAAGCGCGCTCTTTTCCGGCCAGATCGCTGCCTGGCTCTGGTTCACCGTGCTCTTCGCCACCTTTGCCGAAGCCGTCGCCGAAGGTCGTGGCAAGGCCCAGGCCGATAGCCTGCGCCGCACCAAGTCCGAGCTGACGGCGCGCAAGCTCGTCGCTGACGAAGGCCGTGAGACCCAGACGATCCCGGCGACATCGCTCAAGGTCGGCGACCTCGTGCTTGTCGAGGCCGGCGAACTGATCCCCGGCGACGGCGAAGTCGTCGAAGGCGTCGCTTCCGTCAACGAGAGCGCCATCACCGGTGAATCGGCGCCCGTCATCCGCGAATCCGGTGGCGACCGCTCGGCCGTCACCGGCGGCACGCAGGTGCTGTCCGACTGGATCAAGGTCCGCATCGGCGTCGCACCGGGCGACACCTTCGTAGACCGCATGATCGCTCTGATCGAGGGCGCCCAGCGCCAGAAGACCCCGAACGAGATCGCCCTTTCGATCCTGCTTTCGGGCCTGACGCTGATCTTCCTCGTCGCCGTCGTCACGCTCTGGGGCCTTGCCGGTTATTCCGGTACCGTTCTCTCGGTCACCGTGCTGGCCGCCCTGCTCGTAACGCTGATCCCGACCACCATCGGTGGTCTGCTCTCGGCGATCGGCATCGCCGGCATGGACCGTCTGGTCCGTTTCAACGTCATCGCCACCTCCGGCCGCGCTGTCGAGGCCGCCGGCGACGTCGATACGCTGCTGCTCGACAAGACCGGCACCATCACCTTCGGCAACCGCATGGCCGCCGACTTCATGCCGGTGCCGGGCGTTACCGAGGCCGAGCTTGCCGATGCCGCATTGCTTGCGAGCCTTGCCGACGAAACGCCGGAGGGGCGCTCGATCGCAGCGCTCGCCACTGGTGAATTTGGCCGCCAGACGCCAGATGTGTCGCTGCCCGCGTCCGACAAGGGTGAGGTCGTGGCGCTTGCCGTCGGGGGCGGCGCAAGCCGGGCCGGTGCTACCCGGATCGACGCGGTCATTCCCTTCGCTGCGGAAACGAGGCTTTCGGGCATCGACTTCGGCGGTCGCCGGCTGCGCAAGGGTGCCGTCGACTCGATCCTGAAGTTCACCGGCATCCGCGACGAGAACGTGCCGAACGAGTTTCGCCGCGCCGTCGACCAGGTGGCCCGCACCGGCGGCACCCCGCTTGCCGTCGCCGACGGTCCGCGCCTGCTTGGCGTCATCCACCTGAAGGATGTGGTCAAGCCCGGCATCAAGGAGCGTTTCGCCGCCCTGCGCGCGATGGGCATCCGCACGGTAATGGTCACTGGCGACAACCCGGTGACCGCGGCCGCCATCGCGTCCGAAGCCGGCGTCGACGACTTCCTCGCCGAAGCCACCCCCGAGGACAAGCTTGGCTACATCCGCAAGGAACAGCAGGGCGGTCGTCTCATCGCCATGTGCGGCGACGGTACCAACGACGCGCCGGCGCTCGCCCAGGCCGATGTCGGCGTCGCCATGCAGACCGGGACGCAGGCCGCCCGCGAGGCCGCTAACATGGTGGACCTCGATTCCAGCCCGACGAAACTCATCGAGATCGTCGAGATCGGCAAGCAGCTGCTGATGACCCGCGGGTCGTTGACGACCTTTTCGATCGCCAACGACGTGGCGAAGTACTTCGCCATCATCCCGGCGCTGTTCATCACCACCTATCCTGCCCTGGCCGCGCTCAACGTCATGGGCCTCGCCTCGCCGCAATCGGCGATCCTGTCGGCGGTGATCTTCAACGCGCTCATCATCGTCGCGCTGATCCCGCTGGCGCTGAAGGGCGTCAAGTACCGGCCGGTCGGGGCGGCAGCCCTTCTGCGCCGCAACCTGCTCGTCTACGGCCTCGGCGGCATCGTCCTGCCCTTCGCCGGCATCAAGCTCGTCGACCTTGCCGTCAACGCACTCAATCTGGTGTAACCATGCTGAACCAACTTCGCCCCGCCATCGTGATGATCGTGCTTTTGACCGCGATCACCGGCCTTGCCTATCCCTTTGCCATCACCGGCGCCTCGCAGGTGCTGATGCCCGCCCAGGCAAATGGCAGCCTCATCGAAAAGGACGGCACCCTCATCGGCTCCACCCTCATCGGCCAGAACTTCACCTCCGACAAATATTTCTGGCCGCGGCCCTCCGCGACCGGTCCGGAAGCCTACAACGCCGGCGCTTCGAGCGGCTCCAACCTCGGCACAACCTCGGTCAAGCTGAAGGATCGCGTTGCAGCCGACGTCGAGCGGCTGAAGGCGGCCGGCGTCAACGGTGAAATTCCGGCGGATGCGGCGACCACGTCAGGCTCCGGTCTCGACCCGCACATCACGCCGGCCTTTGCCGAAGCCCAGGTTGCCCGCGTCGCCAAGGCGCGGGGTCTGAGCGAAGCGGACGTTGCCGGCCTGGTTTCCAGGGCGACGGAGGAACGGCTGTTCGGGGTCGTAGGCGAGCCGCGCGTCAATGTGCTAGAACTGAACCTCGCCCTTGATGCGCCCCGAACCTGATTCCTCACGCCTGAGATCATGAATGCCCGACAGTGAACGCGACGCCAAAAGTCGCCCGGATCCAGACGCATTGCTGGCGCTTGCCGCGCAGGACCGCCGGGGAAAGCTGACCGTATTCCTCGGTGCCGCTCCCGGCGTCGGCAAGACCTATGCGATGTTGTCGCGGGCCCGCCGACTGAAGGACGACGGCATCGATATCGTCGTCGGGCTGGTGGAGACGCATGGGCGCAGCGAGACCGCAGCGCTCATCGATGGATTGGAAATACTGCCGCGCCGCGATGTGAACCATCGCGGCCGCGTGCTGTCGGAGTTCGACCTGGACGCCGCCCTTGCGCGGCGTCCGAGGATCATCGTCGTCGACGAACTGGCCCATAGCAACCCGGCCGAAAGCCGGCACCCCAAGCGCTACCAGGACATCGAGGAACTGATCGCCGCCGGCATCGATGTCTGGACCGCGCTCAACATCCAGCATCTCGAGAGCCTCTCGGACATCGTCGCCCAGATTACCGGTGTTCCCGTGCGCGAGCGGGTGCCGGATACCGTGCTGAAGCGGGCCGACGAGGTGCTGCTTGTCGACCTGCCGCCGGCCGAGTTGATCGAGCGCCTGAAGGACGGCAAGGTCTATCTGCCCGATAGCGCCAAGCGCGCCGTCGACCGCTTCTTCCGCCTCGGCAACCTGACGGCGCTGCGCGAACTCGCGCTCCGGCGTACGGCCGACCGGGTCGACGACCAGATGGTCGACTACCTCAAGCAGAACGCGATCGAAGGCATCTGGGCGAGCGGAGAGCGCCTGCTCGTCTGCATCGGCCCCGATCCGCTGTCGGAGAAGGTCGTCAGAACCGCAAGCCGGCTTGCCGAGGGCTTGAACGCACCCTGGATCGTCGTCTTCATCGAGCGCGCCGACCGCGAGAGCGGCGACGGCGAGGACGTGCGCCGGCTCGACGAAACCTTCCGTCTTGCCGAACAGCTCGGCGCCGAAACCCGCCGCATCGTCGGCAATGATTTCGTCGAGGAAATCCTGAAGCTCGCGCGCCGCGAACACGCGACGCAGATCGTCATCGGCGCGCGCCGCCAATCCTTCCCGATGCGGTTCTTCCGGCAATCGCTTCCCGACGCCCTGGCCGAGCGCGTGTCCGGCATCGGCATCTACCTCGTTACCGACCGCGAGACGACGCCCGTCAAGCGGCGATCAAAGAGGAAGAGGACGCTGCCGCCGGGAACCGGGCGGGCGATCGGCATCGCTGCCGGATCGGTCGCCATTTCGACCGGTGTCGGCCTGCTGCTCGGCCGTTTCGTCGTCCTGCCCAACATCTCGCTGCTTTATCTGCTCGCGGTGCTCGCATCCGCGACCTATGCCGGCCATATCGCGGCGATCGCCGCAGCGCTGTTTTCGGTGCTCGCCTACAATTTCTTTTTCATCAAGCCGACCGGCACCTTCACCATCGCCGAGCCGCACGAGGTTTTCGCGCTTGTCGTCTTTCTCGTGGCGGCCGCTCTCGCCGGCAGCCTCGCCTCCCGCGTGCGCGAACAGGCGAAGGCAGCGCGGCAGCGTGCCGCCGCGACCCAGGCGCTTTATGATTTTTCCCGCAAGCTTTCCGGCACGGCCAAGCCGGACGACGTGCTTTGGGCGGCGGTGACGCAGATGCAGTCGACGCTGAAACGCAGCGCCGCCCTCTTGTTGCCTGAGGAAGGCGACCTGCAGCTGAAGGCAGCCTGGCCGCCGGACACCGAACTCGACGTCACGGACATCATGGCGGCGCGCTGGGCGATGGATAAACGCGAGCCGGCCGGCAATGGCACCGGCACGTTGCCGAACAGCCCCTTCCACTTCCGTCCGCTGACAAGCCCGCATGGCGTTGTCGGCGTCTGTGGCTTCGTCCAGGCGGACAAGCCACTGGAGATCAACGAAGAGCGGGCACTGGCGGCGATCCTCGACCAGACGGCGATCGCGGTCGACCGGGCGCGCCTGTCGCGCGAAAGCCTCGACCAGGCCGCCAAGCTCGAAGGCGAACGGTTCCGCGCTGCTCTTCTCTCATCCATCTCGCATGACCTGAGAACCCCGCTTGCAACCATCACCGGTGCCGTCACCAGCCTGCGCCAGCTCGGCGACCGCATGCCGCCGGAAAGCCGCGACGACCTGTTGCAGTCGATCGAGGAGGAGGGCGGCCGGCTGACGCGCTTCGTCGCCAACCTGCTCGACATGACCCGCATCGAGGCCGGCACCGTCAACGCCAAGCGCGATTGGGTCGATGTCGCCGACGTCGTGCGGGCCGCCGTCGATCGCGCCCGAAAGTATTTCCCGGACCGCGAGATCGAGACCAGCATTGCAGCCGACCTGCCCTTGATGCGCGGCGACAGCGTGCTGCTCGGCCAGGTGCTGTTCAACCTGCTCGACAATGCCAACAAGTATGGTGGCGACGAGCCGATCAGCATCTATGCCCGTACCGAAGGCAGCGAGATCGTGCTGTCGGTAACCGATCTCGGCAAGGGCATCCCGCCGCGGGATCTCGAGCAGGTCTTCGAGAAATTCTTCCGCCGCGGCAAGGCCGACGGCCGCACGCCGGGAACGGGGCTGGGACTGTCGATCGCCAGGGGCTTCGTCGAGGCGATGGGCGGACAGATCAAGGCGGAAAGCCCGGCGCTTCGCCGCCGCGGCACGCGCATTTCCATGCGCTTTCCCGCGGCCAAGGCTGAAATTTCCGAAAAGGACCGTGCATGAGCGTGGAGCGTATCCTCGTCGTCGACGACGAACCCCAGATCCAGCGTTTCCTGAAACCCGCGCTGAGTGCCGCCGGCTATGACGTTCGCGAGGCGATGACCGGTGCCGAGGCGCTGAAGGCAGCCGCGACGATGGCGCCGGATGTCGTCATCCTCGATCTCGGCCTGCCGGACATGGACGGCAAGGAGGTCATCACCAACTTGCGCGGCTGGTCGCAGGTGCCGATCATCATCCTGTCGGCCCGCGACCGGGAAAGCGAAAAGATCGCAGCGCTCGATCTCGGCGCCGACGATTACATCGAAAAGCCCTTCGGCATCGGCGAACTGACCGCCCGCATCCGCGCGGCCCTTCGCCACCGGGTGCAGATGGAAGGCGGCCAGACGCAGCTGTCCGCCGATGGTGTTTCGATCGACACGATCAAGCGGGTGGTGACGAAGGACGGCGAGCCCGTCCGGCTGACGCCGAAGGAATACGACCTCCTGGTGATGCTGGCGCATCACGCCGGCCGCGTCGTGACCCACAAGACGCTGCTGACCTCGGTCTGGGGCGTGGCCCATGGCGAAGACCTGCATTATCTGCGCGTCTTCATCGGGCAATTGCGCGGCAAGATCGAGCGCGACCCGGCCGATCCGAAGATCATCCGCACGGAGCCGGGCGTCGGCTATCGCTTCGTCGGCGACGACGGTTGACGGCGGTTGCCGCCAACGGTCACTGAGACCCTTACTTGATCTTCACCGGCGTCGGCATGTCGGTCGCGAGCGTGTCTCCGACGACCACCTTCTTCTTCTTTGCCGGCTGCGGGTTTTCGAGGATCGACACAGGTGCCGAGACCGTCACGGCCGCGACGTTGCCGACGTTTCTGGCGGTGCCGGCGACGACTGCGGCAATGCCGGTACCGACAGAGATGTCGGAGTCGGTCAGCGTCTGGCCGGTGGCGAGCCGCGTGCCGATGAGCTGGACGATCTCGGGGCTTTCTGCAAACTTTCCGTGGTGCAGGCCGTCCTCGGACTTCACCTTTGTCAGGTCGATGGCGGTGATGCCGGCCTTTTCCAGCTGGGTCCGGTAGGGCTCGGCCGACGGGTCGATTGCGCCGAGGCGCGAGACGTCGCCGGAGATGAAGCTCGAAAGCGCCAGCGCCCGGTCGTCCTGCGAAACGAAGATCGTGAATTTCGGCCGCTTGTGGCCCATCTCGACAAACTGCTTGGCAAAGACGTCGAGGTCGATATCCGGCGAAGCGAGAATGACGTTCTCGATCTTCGATGGCACGTTGCCGTCGCGGATGCCCATCTGGCGCAGCGATTCCATCGTCAGCCAGGTGCCCATGGAATGGGCGAGGATGGTTATGCTCTTGACCTTCGGCGCATCGGAGAGCTTTTTCAGAATGTCTTCAAGCGCCGTGCGCGAATAATTCGTGCTTTCCTTGTCGTAATTGTAGTCGAACACGTTGGCGCGCGAAGGCCAGGTGAAGAGGACCGGCGTTGCCTGGACGTCCGAGTCATGGACGATCTGCGCAAGCCTGTAGACTGAGTCCTCATAGCGGTTGTTGAAGCCATGCACGAAGACGAAGGCATTGCCGCCGACATCGTGCTGCACGAACCAGGATTTGGCCTCGTCGAGCGACCTGAGTTCATTGACCCGCGTGACGGCGAATTCCTTGGCCGGATCCGGTGGCAGCTTCTTCGGCCATTGTACCGTGCCCGACTTGCGTGCCGTTTCCGGCGGGATCGAAACCGCGACATCGGTAAGGAAGGTGTTGGCGTCGCGCTCGCCGGAAAAGAGTGTCGCCGGATCGCCCGAGGGTTCGCGCGTGGTCGCCACAAGCATGTCGACGGTGGAGGCGCCTGGAACCGGCGCGGTCAGCGCGACGGGCGCCATCACGCCCTTGGCATGGCCGCCGCAGCCGGCGAGCAGCGCCAAGCCGGCCAGCACGAATATCGTTCGTCCCCTGCCTGCACGCCCCTGCTGTTGTGAATCCTGAAATCCCACCCACTCGAACATCGGCATCCCCACATACGCCTGAACTCGACTGCAACTAATAGCGCTTTCGCGAAGCGCAGATGACAATACTCGGCGCGAATATGCAAGCGGGCGCTGATTGACGTTTCGCTACAGAGTTGTTGGTGAATGTCGATTCCCGCGCCGCGGGCTTGCCGCGACACGAGGATTTAGCCGTGGGAAAACCCCGCCGCTACTTCGCCGTCGCTTCCAACGCCTTCAGGATCGCGTGGGCCGCCTTGATCCGCTCGGGGTTGGGGAAGTTGCGGTTGGCGAGCATCACGATGCCGATCTTCTTCTCCGGCACGAAGACGACATAGCCGCCGAAACCGTTGGTGGAGCCGGTCTTGTTGTAGAGCGTCGAACCGTCGGGTTGCTTCGGCGGGCTCAATGCCTTGACCGGGTTGCTCTTCAGGGCCATGTCGCGCGAATTGCCGTCGAGCAGCCGCTCCAGCGAGACCGGGTAGGGGTACTGCTCCCAGCCGAGCCCCTGCACCATCTTGCCGCTGTCGAAATACCCCACATGGGTGGCTTCGATCGCCTCGCGGATAGGCCCGTCCAACTGTTCAGGCCGGATGTTGGCCTCGACGAAGCGGATCATGTCTGCCGCCGACGACTTCACCCCATAGGCCTCCGCGTCGAACGTGCCGGCGGTGACGCGAATGGGCTTGTCGGCCTTGCCGTAGCCCCAGGCGTAGCTGCCCATCTGGCTGTCGGGAACGCGGACATAGCTGTGCTTCAGCCCGAGCTTGGGAAAGATCTCGCTTTCGAGAACCGCGCTGAAGTCGCCGCCCATCGCCAATGCCGCGGTGTGGCCGAAGAGGCCGATGCTCGGGTTGGAATAGCGACGCTTCTTGCCGGGCTTGGCTTCCGGCTTCCACGTGCTGAAATAGCCGACCATGTCGGCGTCGCTCTTGACCGCGTCGGGGAACTGCAGCGGCAGCCCGCCGGCGGTATAGGTGCCGAGATGGAGGAGGGTCGCCTTGTCAATCGCCGTGCCCGCAAGGGCCGGCATGAATTTGCCGGGATGGTCGTCGAACGAGAGTTTGCCGGTTACCTGCGCATAGGACGCCAGTGTCGAGGCGAAAGTCTTGCTGATCGAGCCGAGTTCGAACAACGTATCTTCGGTGACGGGAGCCTTCGTTTCCTTGGAAGCGACGCCGTAATTCATGAAGTAGCGCTGGCCGTCAACGGTCACCGCGACGGCGATGCCCGGCACCTTGTGTTCGTGCATGACAGGGCGGATTGCCTTGTCCACGGCAGCGGCAATCTGGGCCCGATCGCCGCCTTCGGCGAGTGCGTTCGACGCCAGGGCTGCAAGGGTTGCAGTAGCAAGGCCTAATTTAATTGTCGCCAATCTGTCCATTCGATGTGTTCTCTCTCGATAGGTGTTTTGTCGGTGGCGCGGGCATTGGGGGGGACGTGCGGCCACGGTCGGAGATGGGGTGTCGGATCGAGCCGGCGCTTTACCAACCCCATTTTCCCGTCAGGTGATGGAGACCTGCAAGGGGAGACCTGCAAGGGGAGCCCAGCAGGACGGCAAAGAGCTAGACCGCCCGGCCCGACGGTACAAATGACGATATTTCGAGGGAGACCCTAGAAAATCTAAGGTGAGATGTCGCGCCGGGGGAGATGATTTTCAGGGGGCGAAGGCGGCGGCGAGGGGACGTTGGCGCGTGCATTCCATAAAATTGCGTGGTCCGTTGTCATTGCGGGCGCTCGGGCGTAGTATTCGCCGGCAGTTTAGGGCCCTGTTGTTGCCAGGCTGCATGTTTAATCCACGAGCTGCTTCTGATCGAACAGAAGAGTCTCCCCGATTCCGGGAGCATATTCGGAAGCTTATTTACATCCGACGCCAATCAATGGCGCCTCCGCCGATCTCTATTGCAATCAGACGGCCATATTGGAGGATAAAATGAGCAAGCAGACCATAACTCTCATTCTTGCCGGCGCCCTAGCCTTATCAGGGTGCCAATCGGCCTATATGTCCAAGAGCGGTTCGACCGGCAACGAATTCGGCTGCATTGCCGGAACCGTTGGTGGGGCCATCGTCGGCGGCCTGATCGGCTCGACCATTGGTTCAGGCACCGGTCAGCTATGGGCCGTTGGTGGTGGAGCAACACTCGGCGCTGCTGCCGGCAACGCGCTGACATGCCGCTATTATTGATCGAGGAACAAAGCAGGATGAAGAAAATCGTTCTTATGAGCGTGCTTGCGCTCGGCCAGATCACACCGGCGATCGCGCAGCAAGCTGCGACGATGAACCAGGGACAGATGAGCGCGCTCGACAGCAACAAGGACGGCGCGGTCGAGCGGTCCGAGTACGAGGCCTTCATGGCGAGCGCCTTCGACAATCTCGACAAGAACAAGGACGGAAACCTTACGTCCGACGAGACGAAGCTGGCGCTGAACGCTCAGCAGTTTGCCGCCACCGACGCCAACGGCGACGGCAAGATCAGCCGGAACGAGTTTCTGGATCGGGTGATGGCGGATTTCAAAACTGCGGATCGAAGCGGCGACGGCAGCCTGAAATGATGCACGGAGCCGGAGCCGGCCGCCATGAAGTTCGGCCGTCCCGGCTGCCGGCATAGGCTCCGGCCCACGGCATCGCGTAAGAAAGGAGGCGTGCACGCTGACATGACCTCATTTTCCGGTTGCATTTGCCGGGCGTTCTGTTTCTCTTAGCTAAAATTCACCGGCAGCTGGCCAGCTGGCTGCCGGTGCTCATGCCGCTCTTCCTGATTGTCCCATTCGGCTTTCTGACAAGCGACCTAGTTCCCAATGCAAGCATCCGTCTTGCGCAAGGGGACGTCGACGACAGCGAAGGGGAATTCTCGCGATTGCTCCGCCGGCCGCATGGCCGGCGCCTTGACGTCCAAGCCGGGGGATCTCCCGGGCTCGTTTGTTGATCGTTGTGCCTGGATAGGAGAGACCATGTTCGACCGACCTCGTTCTTTGCGTGCGCCGACGGTGGCATTGCTTGCCATGCTGACGGGTTCGTTTGCGGTGGGCACTGCGCTGGCGCAGGAGCAGGCCGCCACCCAGGCGGCGAGCGAAGAGGCGCCGCAGCCGCTCAGCGAAGACGAACTCGAGGTCCTCGTCGCGCGCATTGCGCTCTATCCCGACGAACTCGTGGCGCTCGTGACCTCCGCTTCGCTCTATCCGCTGCAGATCGTCGAGGCGGAGCGCTTCCTTGAGGATTCGAAGACCAAGAAGGACATGAAGCCGAAGGACAGTTGGGACGGCAGCATCGTTTCGCTGCTGAACTACCCCCAGATCGTCAAGATGATGAGCGACGACCTCGACTGGACCCAGTCGCTCAGCGACGCGCTCGCCTACCAGCAGCAGGATGTGCTCGTCGCCATCCAGCAATTGCGCGACAAGGCGGTCGCCGACGGCGTCATCAAGTCGGACGACAAGGTGGTGGTGAAGCAGGAAAACAACAACGTTGTGATCCAGGCCGCCGATCCGGAGAAAATCTACGTCCCGCAATACGAGCCGCAGATGCTCTACGATCCGGGCTATCAGCCGGCCCCGATCGCCTATTATCCCGAGCCCTATCCGAATTACTACTATCCGACGGCGACCTTCTTTGCCGGCGTGGTCACGGGCGCTGCCTTTGCCGCGGTCGTCGACTGGGACGACTGGGGCGTCTGGGGCGGACGCTGGAACGGCGGCGATGTCGATATCGACTGCAACAACTGCTTCAACAACGTCAACGGCAAGGTGAAGTTCAACGACGTCGACTGGAAGAATGTCGATCGCAGCAAGATCACGTTCGACAAGAACCAGTTCGCCAAGATCGATCGCACCTCGATGGAGCGGGACTTCAAGTCGGCGAAAGGCAACAACATCGCCAACCGGGCGAAGGTGGCCCGCACCGACCAGGTCGGCGCGGCGGCAAACCGGGCCGGTAGCCGGGTCTCGGTCGACGATGTCCGCAAGAGCAAGGTCGAGGCGCGCCAGCGCGAAAATGTCGGGCGAGCCAACGCAACTCCTGGCGACCGCAAGCCGGGCAACCAGGTCAAGGCAAGGCCTGACGGTGCCGGCAAGATCGGCAATGCCAAGCCCGCGGCCCGGGCCGACCGGCAGGTCGCCAAGCCGAAACCGGGTGGCAAGATCGATCGTGGTGGCGGTGGCAAGCCATCGGCGCTCGGCCAGGTCCAGAGTGGACGGGTCACCAAGGTCCAGTCGGATCGCGGTCGACAGGCGCTCGGCGGCGGCCAGCGCGGTGGTGGCCAGCCGCATCGCGAAATCAAGCGCGGTGGCGGTGGTGGCGGCGGACGGCACCGGTAACCGAAGGAGAGGAGAACGAAAATGACCAAGCGCGTACATCATCTGCTCCTGTCCTCCGTAGCTGCCGCCCTGCTCGTCAGCGGTTCCGCGACGTTCGCGGCGGAGCAGGATGCCGCGGCGCACACGCCGCTCTCCGACTATGCGGCAGCAAGCGATCCGCCGGTGTTCGACACGTCGGAACAGGCCGTCGACGCCTTCAAGTCGGCCGTCGCTTCCGGCGATTTCGACAAACTCGCAAATCTCGTCGGCCTTGATGCCGCCAAGGCCAAGACGAGCGACGGCGTCATGGATGCCTATGCCGATATTCAGGCAGGGGTGAAGAAGAAGGTGGCGGTGCAGGATGTCGAGAACCGCAAGGTTCTGGAGATCGGTGAGGTGCTCTGGCCCTTCCCGTTCCCGATCGCCAAGGGCGACGACGGCAAGTGGGCCTTCGACACCTATGTCGGGCTCGAGGAGATCGCCAATCGCCTCGTTGGCCGCAACGAACTCGACACGATCGCGACGGTCCGCGCCTATGTCGAGGCGCAGGAGGAATACGCGCTCGAGGATCATGACGGCGACGGCGTTCTCGAATACGCGCAGAAGCTGATCAGCAGCGAGGGCAAGACCGACGGGCTCTACTGGCCTGCCGGTGAAGGCGAGCCGCAAAGCCCGGCCGGCGAAGCGCTCGCCGATGGCGCCGTGCTTGCCAAGGCGCGGGCCGGCAAGGGCTATTTCGGCTATCGCTACCGGGTGCTGACGAGCCAGGGCGACAACATCGCCGGCGGCAAGTTCGACTACATCATCAACGGCAACATGATCGCCGGCTTCGCGCTGGTCGCCTGGCCTGTGCGCTATGGGGCGACGGGCGTGCACACCTTCGTCGTCAATCGCAATGGGACGGTCTACCAGGCCGATCTCGGCGACAAGACCGAGAGCGTTGCGCAAGGGATCCGGCAGTTCAATCCGAACGACAACTGGCAGGTCGTGGAGGATTGACGCCATGAGCGCAGCGGTCCCCGGAGACAATCTGCCCGGCAGCCAGCCTGCCGGGGACCCCGCGGCGACGCGGCAAGGCAAGATCGCCGAGTATCTCGCTTCGCATGGCGGGCCGTTCTTCGAGCTTCAGGCGCGGTTGAAGCTCCTGCGCTCCAACGCGCTGCAGTCGGGCAAGCGCGCCTTTGTTTTCGTCGCGCTTGCCTGGGGCGTTCCCTTTCTGCTCGGCCTGCCCGACAGCCTGTCGCTCGATCACGCTCAAGGTTCCTTCCTCACCGACCCGGGCGTGTGGGCGAAGTTCTTCATCGCGATCGCCGCCTTTGTGCTGGCCGAGCAACAGGTCGAACGGGGCCTGCGCATCAAGCTCGGGCAGTTTGCCCGCGCGCCGCTGATCGCGCCGAGTTCGATGCCGGCGGCCGCCCAGGCGATATCCACGGCGCTGAAACGGCGCGACTCCCGGCTCGCCGAATTGATCTGCCTCGGCCTTGCGGCGCTGGCCGCGCTGCTGTCGTTCCTCAATTTCCACACGTCGGACATTTCCTTCTGGGCTGTGCAGCATACGGCCGAGGGCAACCGGATTACGGCGGCCGGATGGTGGTCGATCTGCGTCAGTCTGCCGTTCTTCGTCTTCCTGTTCCTGCGCGGCGTCTGGCGGCACCTTGTCTGGGCGCAGCTATTGCGAAAGATCGCCGATCTGGAACTGCGCCTCGTCGCCGCCCATCCCGATGGCAAGGGCGGGCTCGGTTTCCTGTCGCAGTACCCGAACGCCTACATGTTCTTCGTCTTCGGCATGAGTGCCGCGATCGCCGCCGCCGTCATGAAGCACCTCCTGCAGGAGACGCTGTCGATGACGACCTTCAGCATGATCATGAGTGGGTGGCTGGCGATCGTCATCGCCTTCTTCGCCTATCCGCTGTCGGCCTTCTCCAAGCCGCTGGCAAAGTTGAAGGAAAGCGGTCTCTTGATGCTCGGGGTGCAGGCGACCCGCTTCCAGCGCGCCGCCGAACGCAAGGTGCTCGGCCGCAATGTGGCCGCCGATCCCGGCCCTGAAGCGGACGAGGAGATCGCCGACCCGGGCAAGCTGTTCGACGCGACCAAGAAACTCTCGACCATGCTCATCAGCCGCGACGCCGTCGTGCCGGTCGCTGCCGCCGCTCTCATTCCCTTCGCCGTCGCAGGCGCGACCAGGCTGCCGTACAAGGAAGTGTTTTCTGTCCTGAAGAAACTGTTGCTGCTGTGACGCGCGCAGCTTCGTCGGGGAGGCCGTATCCTGATCAGGCGGGGCCTGTCTGATTGGCTTGTTACCGTGACGTTCGAAAACGGAAAATCCGGCTATCCGTGGGCCAGGATCGGGAAGCGTCTTGACCTCAACTTAAGTTGAGGTCTTATGAACATGTCCGATAGAGCCAATTGCCATGTGACGGATCGGACTTCATGCACATCTCCAGATTGATTCTGCCAGCATCGGACATAGCCAGAAGTGCGGCCTTCTTTCGCGACGTTCTCGAACTGCCGCCGGCCGGGGATTCCATCCAGGTGGGGCGGAGCGAAATTCAGCTGATCCCGGCGGCTGAGGGAGCGCCGCACGGCGTGCACCTGGCCTTCAACGTTCCCTTTGAGCGTTTTGATATGGCCGTCGCTTGGTTGGAGGGGCGGACATCGCTCCAAAGGGAGCCGGGTGGAGACACGTGCTTTGCCCTTGAAGGAGACTGGCAATCGAGGTCGGTCTACTTCGATGGTCCCGACGATGCCGTGCTCGAATTGATCGGTCGCCGCAGGCTGGCCCATCCCGCGGGCAAGCGACCGTTCAGCGGCGCTGACCTGTCCTGCCTGAGCGAGGTCGGCGTTCCATCCGAAGATGTCGAGGGTATGGTGGCCGAGGCGGCCTGGACGTTCGGTGTCGGAACGGTCGGGCCAGCCTCGTCCAGCTTTGCCGCGATCGGCAATGATGAAGGCATGCTGATCGCCGTCGATCCGAACCGGCCGTGGTTTCCGGAGAAGCGTCAACGACCGGGTGCCAATGGACTGGAGATTTGGGTGAACGACGTGAAGTCACCTGGAACTATGTCTGATGCCAAGCACGGCTGGAAAGTCCGAGCAAGATAGGGCATGTCCCGGCCGCTTGGCTGACGACAGGAAGCGGTGCTTACGCTCTCCGGCGAATGTGCTCTGATTTTCAGGAAGAATGGTGCCGCTTACGTGACTCGAACACGTGACCCCATCATTACGAATGATGTGCTCTACCGACTGAGCTAAAGCGGCCCGGAGGCAGTTCCGCGGAAGTCCGCGGAACGAATGTGAGGCGCTGATAAACGCAAAGCGCCGAGATTTCAAGCCATCAGTTGCGAGAACTTGAAAATTCCTTGTTGGCTGTCGCTGCGGGTGTGGAATGCAGGCCGAGGCGGGTGCGGGCCGCGTCGTATTCGCGCTCCAGCCGGTCGACCATGCGGGCGACGGATGTCACTTCCTTGACTGCGCCGATGCCCTGGCCGCAGCCCCAGATGTCCTTCCAGGCCTTGGCGCCATCAGTCGCTGCGCCGAAATCCATCTTCGACGGGTCGGCCTCGGGCAGGTTTTCCGGATCCATGCCGGCGGCCGAGATCGAGGGCTTCAGGTAGTTGCCGTGGATGCCGGTGAAGTAATTGGAGTAGACGATGTCGGCCGCATTGCTGTCGACGATCATCTGCTTGTAGGCGTCGCTGGCGCGTGCCTCTTCCGTCGCGATGAAGGGCGAGCCGATATAGGCCATGTCGGCGCCCATCGCCTGGGCCGCGAGAATGGCGCCGCCGGTCGCGATCGCACCGGACAGAAGCAGCGGCCCGTCGAACCAGGAGCGGATCTCCTGGACCAATGCGAAGGGGGACAGCGTGCCCGCATGGCCACCGGCGCCGGCAGCAACCGCGATCAGGCCGTCGGCGCCCTTGCGGATCGCCGAATTGGCATGGCGATTGTTGATGACGTCATGAAGCACGATGCCGCCATAGGAATGGATGGCGGCATTGACCTCCGGCACGGCGCCGAGCGAGGAAATGACGACCGGCACCTTGTACTTGACGCAGAGCATCAGATCCTGCTCGAGCCGTGCATTGGACTTGTGCACGATCTGGTTGACGGCAAAGGGCGCGGCGCGCCGTCCCGGATTCTTGGCATCGTGATCGGCGAGCGTCTCGGTGATCTCCGCCAGCCATTCGTCGAGTTGCGATTGCGGGCGGGCGTTCAACGCCGGGAAGGCGCCGATCACGCCGGCCTTGCATTGCGCGATCGTCAGCTTCGGGTTGGAAATGATGAACAGGGGGGCGCCGACAACCGGCAGTCTCGTCGTTCCGGAAAGAATTGGCGGAAGCGGCATCGGTTTCTCCATCCCTCGGTAAGGCGCGCCAAATTTTTGACGTTTGCGTAAACGTCAAAATAGATAGCAGCAAGTTCGCCGCTTGCAAAGGGCGGCTTGACCGCGATGTCGCCGCCTCTTTTTCGCGCAGGCGCGGCCAAGCAAAGCGTTTTCCCCCGCCTTGGCCGGCAGCGCCCGTCGCCGGACTTGCGGATTTTGGCAGCAGCGGTTACGCAATTGTTAACAAAACCAACGGCGTGCCTCCAGATTTAACCCTTATGCCCTTGCGGTTGGATCGAGAGCGGTGGTCAACCGCGGCGCGCCGGCAGGTCCAAAGCCCTGCCTACACAGAAGGACTTGATGTGAGCGGACTTGAGACTGCAATCAGAAATGCCCTTGAGCGCTCCGATCGCTCCAATGCGGAAACGCGGGCGCGCATCTATCAATCTGCCCGCCAGGCGCTGGAAACCGGACTGCAGAAGCAGGGTATCGAGGACGGCAACGTCATCGCCCAGCAGCGCCATCGGCTCGAAGCCGTCATCCATGCGATCGAAACGGAGGAGAGAGCGGCGCTGAGGACGCGACAGCCGGCACCGCCGGTGGTCAGCCTCGACGATGCCGCGCGGGCGCGCGGGGCCGCACAGCCGCGGGTCGAGCCGCAAG
>NZ_JTLA01000072.1:0-51447 GCF_000799055.1 Ensifer sp. ZNC0028 | reverse complement strand
CGGCTCGACGATCACGCGGTGCTCATTGACGACCGCATAGGCGTAGCGCGGATTGTCCGGTACGGGCGTCAGGACGACGGCCTGCGGGATGGGTTTACCGATCACCACCTGTTCCTGAACCACCACCGAAGGCGGCGCGGGCTGCTGTTCGACATAGGTGATGACTTCCGGCGGCGGCGGCGTCAGCGCTCCACCGAGCGCGCCACCGACCACGGCGCCTACGCCGGCACCGATCGGCCCACCGACAACGGCACCCGCCGTCGCGCCGCCAACGATACCTGCGGCCGTGCCAGCCTTCTGGTTGGCATCCTCAGCAAATGCGGATCCTGCCACCAAAGAAACAACAGCCGCGGCGATTACAAGCTTCTTCATGATCTCATCCTTTCGTTCAATCACGACATCAACGAAAGGAATAATAAATTGTTCCGAATTCACGCCGTTTTCAGCGCATCACGCTTGATAACTTTCGTTAACAATCGAACCATTATCGGCTTAAAAGTCAGTAAACCGCGCAACCTATCGATAAATTCAGATTCTATACTATAAATAATGATGATTCATTTCCAACCGGATAAGAATGCACTTCGGGCGCTCAAGGCAACACATTTGCCCTGCCAGGCTTTCTGCCCACGCCGACCCATCAGTCCCGAGGCAACCGGCCAAGGAGCAGTTTGTTCCCTTCCCTGTTGCCACAGCGTACGCATTTCAATGCCGGGCCGATGGAATTGAGAGAGACGCCCCATCCGCGCCTGTTTGCAACAAGCCGGCGATCGATCCGCCCCTGGTGCCGGCAGTTCCCGCATTTCGCCACGAGCACATACCATTCCGGCAAGAGTTCCAGGGTCGCCCCGTAATCGGCGGCGTCTTCGCGCGGCATCAGGTCGATGCTTCGACGATGCCTCATGTTCATTCCTCTCGAAGCCTCGGCTCGTTTCGTACGTCATCCAGCCACGGGGCCTGAAGCGGTCGGCGCGTTCGTCAGCGGGCGGAACCGTCGAGCCGAAGCGAAAGCTGGACACCGCCACGCTTCAGCCGCGGCAACGGCGGCGCCATGTCGATGCGGCCAAAGGTGCGCTTGCGCCATTCGGCCTCGCGTTCCCGCTTCTTTCGGGCGGCCGCAACGGCGGCCATGGCGCGTTCGATCACTTCTTCCGTGTGGGTCATGGTCTCCATCCGATTCATGGGAACCTCCGTTTTGTTCTTGTTATGTTCTTATTTTAGCGTTCCAATGTCAACTCCCCTTAGGGGGCCGGACGAATCGCTCTTGCCTCGTCGACGCTTTCTGCGTCTCCCCGCGCCGGGCGCCGGGTCTGATCGGCCGAAACCAGGGCGACGATGGGCAAAAGAGCAGCTTTTTCCGCCACCCGATTTTCCTTGTTTTCCAGCGTTCGGCGACCGGTCCTCAAGGCCGCCTCATTAACCTTCGCATTGCCGAATTAACCATTTGTTAACCATTTGATCGATACACCGAAGCAACGGAAAATTTACCAAGATGAACGATGTGTTAACCGAATCCCGGCCGATCCGCCTCAAGGGGCGATCCTTCCTTGCGCTAGCGCTGACCCCCGAGCTTCCGCTCGAGGATTGGCTCACCCGCCTCGACCATCTCGCCTCCCGCTCCGCCGGTTTCTTCCTGCGGCGCCCGGTGGTGCTCGACGTCGATGGCCTTGATATCGACCGGTCGCAACTGCGCGAACTCGTCGACCAGCTCGGCAAGCGCAATGTGCGCATCATGGGCATCGAAGGTGCGCGCCAGTCTCTGCTCGGCGCCGACCTTCCGCCCGCGATGACCGACGGTCGCCCAGCGGCGGACTACGAAGCCAAGATGGCGGAACAGGCCGAAAAGACCGAGGCGCCGGAAGCGGAAGCCGAAGCAGGCGCGGATACGGTGATCACGGCAGAACCGGTTGCCGCCAAGGCGACACCGTCGATCGTGGTCACCCAGCCGGTACGCTCGGGCCAGTCGCTGTTCTTCCCCGAAGGCGACGTGACGATCATCGGCTCGGTCGCCTCGGGCGCCGAAGTCGTCGCCGGCGGCTCGATCCACATTTACGGCGCGCTGCGCGGCCGGGCGATGGCCGGCACCACGGGCAATGCCTCGGCGCGGATCTTCTGCCGCAAGCTCGAAGCGGAACTGATTGCGATCGACGGCTTCTACAAGACGGCCGACGACATGGAGCAGAACCTGCGCGGCAAGGCCGTGCAGATCTGGCTCGACGGCGAAGAGCTGAAGGCGGGAACGCTCGGTTAGGCCGAGGCAAGGAAGGGTGTGGATGCTGGCCATCCGCATCTGGTGATTCAGGTCGATCCGGCCGGGGTCACGAGGACGTAGGCGAAGGCGAATTCACAGATACTTGGAGAGACGAATGGGCAAGGTAGTCGTAGTTACATCGGGCAAGGGCGGCGTCGGCAAGACGACGTCCAGCGCCGCACTGGGCGCCGCACTCGCTCAGAACGGCGAGAAAGTCGTCGTCGTGGACTTTGACGTCGGTCTGCGCAATCTCGACCTCGTCATGGGCGCGGAACGCCGCGTCGTCTATGACCTGGTCAACGTGATCCAGGGCGAGGCCAAGCTGTCGCAGGCGCTGATCCGCGACAAGCGCCTAGAAACGCTCTATCTGCTGCCGGCCTCCCAGACCCGCGACAAGGACAACCTGACGCCGGAAGGTGTCGAGAAGGTCATCGCCGCCCTTCAGAGCGCCTTCGACTGGGTCATCTGCGACAGCCCCGCCGGCATCGAGCGCGGCGCGACGCTGGCCATGCGCCATGCCGACATTGCGATCGTCGTGACCAACCCGGAAGTCTCGTCGGTGCGCGATTCCGACCGCATCATCGGCCTGCTCGATTCCAAGACCCTCAAGGCCGAGAACGGCGAGCGCATGGAAAAGCACCTGCTGCTCACCCGCTACGACCCGATCCGCGCCGAGCGCGGCGACATGCTGAAGGTCGACGACGTCTTGGAAATCCTGTCGATCCCGCTGATGGGCATCATCCCGGAAAGCGCCGACGTGCTGCGCGCCTCCAACGTCGGTTCGCCGGTGACGCTCGCCGACACCCGCTGCGCGCCGGCACTCGCCTACTTCGACGCGGCGCGCCGGCTCAAAGGCGAAGCCCTGCCGATCACCATCCCCGGCGAGAAGCGCAGCTTCCTCGGCAAGATTTTCGGAAGGAAAGCGGCATGAACCTTTTCCGTTTCTTCTCCCGCACCCAGTCAGCGCCGGCCGCCCGCGAACGGCTGCAGGTGCTGCTCGCCCATGAGCGCGCATCAGCCGGCGATAGCGATCTCGTCACCAAACTGCGCGACGAGATCCTCCAGGCGATCTCCAAGCACATGCAGATCGACGACGACAAGGTCCGCGTGACAATGGAGCGCGGCCCGCAGGTCTCGACGCTCGCCGTCGACATCGAGATCCCCTTCGACGCAAAAAAGGCGGCCTAAGGGCCGCCGACGGATTTCGGAAGCAACGTCTTTCAGCGTACTTCCTGTTTTCAGATACGGCAGTATCCACCGGGTACTGCCGTATTTTTTGTTCGAGATCAGTACTCCGGCGCCACGCCGAAGACGAATTCCACCTTGTCGCCGGTCATGTTGAAATACTGGTGGTCGAAACCCGCCGGAATGTAGAAGCCGTCGCGCGGGTTGAGCTCGAACCAGACCTGGCCTTCGGCATCCGGCACGTGGATGTTCAGGGTGCCCGACACCACGTAAAGGCATTCGTCACCCTTGTGGCGCTCCATGCCGGTGCGTTTTCCCGAAAGCAGCGTCGTCTTGCCGACGGTCAGTTGGTCGGTCGCACAGTAGAGGCCGGTATAGGCGCCCTGCGTCTGTCGATCGAGGCTCAGGAGCAGATCGGCATCGCGCATCGGATGGATTGTCCTGGCCTTGCGCTGCGCTTCGGCCTCCATCGGCCAGCGACCGATGAACTCGCTCTGGCCGTAACGCGATTGCTCGATCTCGATATAGGGCTTGGTACGCGCATAGGGGCCTGACGTACCCTTGGCCGGCGGCGGCGCGAAGAATTCCAGCACGCGGACCTGCTCGTTGCCGAGGTTGAAGCCGTGGTGCCAGGTATCCTTGCGGAAAAACAGCGCCTCGCCTTCCTTTGCGATGCAGAATTCACCCGTCTCGGGATTGGCGAGACCGAGCGTGCCGGAGAGCACGTAGAGAACCTCGTCCGCCCCGAAGATCGTGCGGAAGGCTTCCGTGTGCTTGAAGCAGCCGCCGGGCTGCATGCCGAAGACGATCTGGTGGATGCTGTCCGTCGAGGCATAGATCCAGTCGTCAACGAGACCGGCATTTTCCTCGCCCCACAGATGCCGCGTGACGCCGGCATAGGGGATGTGGCTGGGACGATCGAAAACGGGACGGGGAGACGGCTTGTATCCCATCGGAAAACTCCTTGGTTCTGGGCGCGAAGCGGCGCGCCGATGCGGGGGAATGTCAGCGCGGGACGCGCGCTATTTCGGCGGTGCTTGGGCGTGCGTCCGCTCCAAAAGCCGGGCGGTGACCGCACGCTTCATCTCGGGGTCGAGGTGCATGACGTTGAAGACCTCCGCCAGCCACATGCCCTCGACCGCCAGTCGCGTGATCGTCGCCTCGACCGGATCGAGGCCGTCGTTTTCGACGGATGCCTGGCAGCGGATGTTCTGCTGGCGCACGATCTCAAGAAGGTCGGGGAAGTTCGACAAGGCGGCAGTGATGCTGGCACCCAGGCGGTCGTACTGATCCCCGGTGCTGGTGGCCTCGCCGAGCGTGGCGCGCACATAGGCGCGGGTGTAGCGGCCATGCGGGTCCTCGTCCTCGGTTTCGAGGCCGGAGAGACCGGTCTCGAAACGGTAGACGAAACGCTCGACCATCGCCCGCACCAGCGCGTCTTTGCTGGCGAAGTGGTAGAGAATGCCGCCCTTGCTGAGGCCGGTCTGTTCCGCCACTTCGTCGAAGGTGAGGGATGACACGCCCTTGCCGACGACGATGGCTTCGGCGGCGGTCAGGATGCGGTCACGTGCGGTTTCGCGTTTTGCCATGTCGATACAACTCTAGTGTGTGAAACATGTCCTGCTATAGCCCCGAACTCTCGCGCAGGCGACCGACGATCTCGGCCATCAATGCCAGATCCTGACGCGAGTCCGACAACGTCGTCTTCGGCTTCGTGTCGTTGACGAGATGATCGTGGAAGGACCGCAGCTCCAGGGCGAACGGATCGGTGTAATCAGGGCCGAAGGTGCGTGTTTCGGTCTCGGTATCGGTGCTGTCGATCACTTCGAGCGCAGTCGGCAGGTTGCGGATATAGGGCGTGTCGTAGCTGACGCGCAGCTGGCGGCGATCGGACAGCACCTCGATGCGGGCATCGAAACGGGCGACGTTGTCGATCATCGCTTCGTAGATCGCGGTGAAGTGACCGTAGTCGAACAGCGCGACAATGGATTCGCCGTTGCACTTGTGATGCGCGGCGATCACCCGCTTCGGCAGGCCGATCAGTTCGCGCATCGCCGAAAGGCTGTGTGACGAAAGTCCGGTCAGCACCTGATAGGCGCGCATCAGATCGGCGGGCGCATCATCACCGACCACCTGTTTCAGAAGCGCCGTCGTCTGCGCGCGGGATTCCGCCAGGAACGCGGCGTCGAGGTCCGTTGGGTAGAAGATGTTGCGGGTCTGTCGAATGAAGAACGGGCCCTCGCAGATGATATCGCGGACGCGGACGTAACGCACGTCGCTCGCAGCCGGCATCATCGCCTTGGCGCGCAGGAAGCTCGGCGAATAGCGGCGCATATAGGCAACGAAGAGCAGCCGGTCCGTGGCGTCCGCCAGCGGCGCGACCGCGTCGATTTCGCCGAGGGTCAGGCAGGCGGGCTTTTCCAGGAAGACGTGCTTCTTCGCCTTCAGCGCCATCTCCAGATAGAAGCTGTGCGTCTGGTCCGGGGTCAGGATAAAGACGGCATCGATGTCAGGTGCAGAGACGAGCGCTTCCGCCGTCTCATATTTCTTTGCGCCGGGATAACGGGCCGAGCAATAGGCCGTCAGGCTCGGCGAGACGTCATAGACGCCGGCGATTTCGAACAGATGGCGATGATCGGCCAGGATCGGCAGATGCATGAGCTGGCTGACTTCGCCAAGCCCGATCAAACCAACACGAACGACACGCATGTGAGTACCCTTTCCGCCTCGAATGGAGGCCATTTCAACCCTTGACCGCACCGGCCGTCAGGCCGGAGACGATGTGTTTCTGGAATATCAGCGCGAGAATGATCAGCGGCACCGTGACGATGGTCGAGGCGGCCATGATCGCCCCATAGGGGAACTCGTAGCGGCTCGACCCGGAGATCAAAGCGATCGCCACCGGCACGGTGCGGTTCTCGTCGGTGAGGATGAAGGTCAGCGCGAACATGAACTCGTTCCAGGACGCGATGAAGGCGAGAAGCCCCGTCGAGATCAGCGCCGGTCCCATCATCGGCAGGAAGATGCAGCGCACGATGCGCAGCGGCGAGCAGCCGTCCATGATCGCCGCCTCCTCGATCTGCTTCGGCAGGTCACGCATGAAGGTCGTCAGCACCCAGATGTTGAAGGGCAGCGTGAAGATCATATAGGCGAAGATCAGCGAGCCGATCGTGTTGTAAAGCCCGAGCCAGCGGATCATCTCGAAGAGCCCGGAAAGCAGCGCGATCTGTGGGAACATCGATACCGCGAGCACCAGCAGCATGATCGGCGAGCGGCCGCGGAAATCGATGCGGCCGAGCGCATAGGCCGCGCCGACAGCCAGCAGCAACGACAGTGCCACGACCGAGAAGGCGACGATCAACGAATTGAGCAGCGAACGCAAAAACACGCCGTCCGATAGGATCGCCGCGTAGTTGTTGAACTTCAGGTCGGGCAAGAAGGTGACGTCGAAGATCGCCTGGCCCGATTTCATCGACGAGGCGATCATCCAATAGAACGGAAACAGCGTGTAGAGCGCGACGATGCCGAAGAGGGAGTAGATCGCGATCTTATGCAGGCGTTTGCCGGTGTTGCTCCTGACCATGTCAAACTCCCATGAGGCGGCGATTGAGACGGAAGACGGTGACGTAGATGGCGGTCACCAGCGCGATCATCAGAAAGACGGCGGTGCTGGCGGCCGAGCCGACACCCATGTCCTGGAAATTGACGAGCACTTCTCGGGCATAGATCGAGACCGTTTTGGTGTCGTCACTGTTGGAGGAGAGCACGTAGCTCAGGTCGAACATGCGCAGCGCGTCCAGCAGGCGGAAGAGCACGGCGACGGCGATGCTCGGGGCAAGCAGCGGCAGCGTCAGCGAGGTGAACTGCTTCCATGCCGGCACGCCATCGATCGAGGCGGCCTCATAGATGCCGCGCGGCAGCATCGACAGTCCCGCAAGGATCAGGAGCACCATGAAGGGCGTGGTGATCCAGACGTCGACCGCGATGATCACGGGCATCACCAGCGCCGAATTGGCAGTCCAGGCGACACCACTTTCAATCACGCCGGCAAGCTTCAGCACGTGGTTCACGATGCCGAACTGGTCATGCAGCATCCATTGCCACATGCGCGCGCTGACGACGACCGGGATCGACCAGGGGATCAGGATGATCGCCCGCATCATGCCGCGCCCGGCGATATGGGAATTCAGGAGCAGCGCGATCGTTAGGCCGAGCACGGTCTCGATCGACACGGAAATGACCGTGAAATAAAGCGTGTTGCGGACCGACTGCCACCAGAGCGGATCCTCGAACAGCGCATAGTAGTTGTCGAAGCCGACATAGCTGTAGAAGTCCGGCTCGGTGAGCAGGGCGTCGGTAAAGGAAAAGAGGAAGGTGCGGCCGAGCGGCCAGAGCGCCACGCCGGTGAGGACAAGCAGGCTTGGCGCGAGAAACAGCCAGGCGGTACGAACGCGCGCCTGCCGCAGTCCTGTTGATCGTGAACCCGCCATCATGGCCTCACGCTCCCTTGGCCGAGAGCGCCATGTCGTCGGCACCGAAAATATGCGCCTTCGACGTCAGCCAGCCGACGGTGATGTCGGCGTTCGGCCTGAGATCGGGTTTGCCCTGTGCCTTGACGACCAGCGACTGGCCGTTGCCAAGGCGCGCGTGGACGAGCGCCTCGCCACCGAGCGGCTCCACAAGTTGCACGGTTGCAGGTAGGCGGACGTCGCCGCCGCCGAGGATCAAGTCTTCCGGCCGGATGCCGACGCTGACTTCGCCTTCATAGCCGAGATGCCCAAGTCCATGGCGGGCGTCGAGCACCTCGAGGCGGCTTCCGCCCGCGTCATTGGCGAGCGTCCCGCTGAGAAAATTCATGCGCGGGGCGCCGATGAAGCTGGCGACGAACTTGTTGGCCGGGCGCTCGTAAAGCTCCATCGGCGTGCCGACCTGCGAGATACGGCCGTCCTTCAGCACGACGATACGATCCGCCAGCGTCATCGCTTCCAGCTGGTCGTGGGTGACATAGACGGTGGTGGCTTTGAGCTCGCGGTGAATGCGGGCGATCTCAACCCGCATCTCCATGCGCAGATCGGCATCGAGATTGGAGAGCGGCTCGTCGAACAGGAACAGCTTCTGCGAGCGGACGAGCGCACGGCCGATGGCGACGCGCTGTTGCTGGCCGCCGGAAAGCTGGGCCGGGCGGCGCGCGAGCAGATGTTCGATCTTGAGGAACCGGGCAACCTTCGCCACGCGCTCCTTGATTTCGCCGCCGGCGAGCCGCGCGGTTTCCAGCGCGAAACCGAGATTGCGCTCGACACTCATATGCGGATAGAGCGCGTAGGACTGGAACACCATGGCGATGCCACGGCGCGCCGGCGCCGTCTCGTTCATGCGCGCGCCGCCGATCTGCAACTCGCCGTCCGAGATTTCCTCGAGCCCGGCGATCATGCGCAGCAGCGTCGACTTCCCGCATCCGGAGGGACCGACGAAGACGACGAACTCGCCTTCTGCGACCGAAAGGTTGACCTTGTCGATCACGGTCAGCGCACCGAAACGCTTGACGACATTGGTAAGGGCAATTCCACTCATTGGCGCACCGTCTGGTTGGCAGTCCTGTTTGCAAGCGCGGCCACGCCGATGGCGCAGGCCGCATCACCGAGAAGGCTTGGAACGATCGGCATGTCGCGCGCGCTATCGGCCCAGATGAACGGCCGCGTCAGCGCGGCGAGCCGCGCATTGACCGACGGGTCGCCACCGATGCCGCCGCCGAGGATGAGCACGGCGGGATCGAGCGTGTTGACAAGCTGGCCGAGATAGGAAGCGAGCGACAGAAGACCGTCGGCCACCATCTGTGCCGCCCGCGGATCGTCCGCTTCGGCTTCGAAGAGTTGCAGCGCGCTTGCGTCCGGTCGGCCGCTCAACCGGCCGTAACGCTCTCCGAGCGCCTTGCCGCTCGCAAAAAGCTCGAGGTTGTGGCGAACCGCCTGGTCCTGCCCTTCGCCCGAGAAGGCAACGAGATCGCTGCCGGAGAAATGGATCGCAAAGCCACGGGCACCCGCATAGGGCGTGCCGCCGATCACCAGCGAGTGCGAAAGCCCGGTCGAGATGGTCACGTAGACGAAGGGATCGATACCGCGACCGGCGCCAATCCACCCCTCGGCGAAGGCGGCGGCACGCACGTCGCTATCGATATGCAGCGGCCCGAAACCGCCGAGACGGCCGTGATAATCGAGGCCGCGCCAGTCGAAGTTCCAGGCGGAAGCGGGTTCGCCCGCGCCGGTCACCAGTTCCGGCAGGCAGACGCCGAGACCTGTCGTCTCGACACCAAGTGCTTCGCCTTCGTGGCGAATGGTCTCGGCAAGCGAGGCCACCAGGTCCAGCACGGCGGCACCGCCCTCCTGGCAGCGGGTCGGCTCGGTGCGCTCGGCGATCACGGCGCCGTCGGCCAGACGCACAAGGCAGGCCTTGGTCTTCGTTCCCCCGACATCGATGCCGATGGCATGCTTGCTCATCACCGCGCTCCCCATTCGCCGGCGGCGTCCGCATCGGCGTAGAGTTCAGCACCCCGGCATTCGACGGCGATGGTCGCCGGCCAGCTCGGGTCGTAAGCGCGTGCGCTCGTCAGGCGATAGAAGGCGTGACGCTTGCCCTCGCCCCAGACGATCATCGCGACGGCCTTCGACTGTTCGGCGATCGAGCCGATGCCGATCGTAACCCCATGCGAGGGTACGTCGTCGATGCCTGAGAAATCCGGGAAGGTCGCGAGATTGTCGCGCCGCGTCTGCTCGGCAAGGGTGACGATGCGGGTGCGGCTGTCGCGGGCAGAGCCCGGCGGGTTGAAGGCGATGTGTCCATCGCCGGCACCCGAGGCGAGCAGGAAAAGATCGATGCCTCCAGCGGCAGCGATGCGCTCATCGTAGCCGCCAGGTGCCGCAATATCCGGCATCCAGAAGTTTTCGGACGGAATGCGGAAGTTTTCCGGCAGCGCCGCATTGATGCGGCCGACGATCTCACGTTCCCCGAAGCCGCAGCAGGAGTAATGCGCCTCAGCCGGCGGCGGGGCGAAACCGTCCCCTTCTGCGGGACGGAGATACTCGTCCATCATGACGATGATCAGCCGCGTGCAATCGACGGGGTCGCCAGCAAGACGGCGTCCAAGCGCCTCATAGACCGGCAACGGACTGCGGCCGCCGGGGCAACCGAGAACGTAGTTGCGGCCTGCAGCACTCGCTTCCCGGATACCGGCAATGATCCGGTCCGCAAGACGCTCGCCGATGGCCGCCGGCGTATCGTGGATCTCGACCTTCATGCGCCGGCCCCGTTCGCGAGGAGCTTCGAGACGAAGTCATGGTTGCGCCGAGCGATCGTTTCCGGCGTATCGGGATGGTTCAGCGCCAGATCCTGCTCGACCACCAGCGGACCGTCGTAACCGGTCTCCCACAGCGCTGACACGAAGGCGGCGATATCGACGACGCCACGGTCGAGATCGGTCATGATGCCCTCTTCAAAGGCACGATCCGAATGGATGCCTTCGGAAAGCACGCGCTCGCGGAAGGCGCCGTCGACGTTCTTCAGATGCACCGAGTTGATGCGTTCGCGGTGGCGCCGATAAAACGCGATCGGATCGGCCTTCCAATAGGCGTGATGGCCGGTATCGAGGCAGAGCCCGACGAGATCGGGATCGGTGTCGGCAAGCAGCCGCTCGATCTGGTCCTCACGCTCGACGCAGGTGCCGACATGCGGGTGGAAGCTGAACTGCAGGCCGTGGCTGCGGGCGATCGCCGCCGCCCGGTCCGTCTGGTCGATCATCGCGCGCCAGCCGGCTTCGTCAACCACACCCATGCAGTCCTTCGGGTAGAATTCTGACTCGTCCATCAGGATGAAATGCGTGCCGCCGATTTCAGAAAGCAGCTTGCAGATCGCCTGCGCCTTTTCCTCAAGCACCGGCCAGGTGGATGCATCGGCAAGCGTATGCACATGGGCGGCCGCGACGACCTTTAGGTCGCGGCTTGCCAACTCGGACGAAAGCACCTTGGCGTCCGTGGAGAAGTAGCCATAGGGGCCGAGCTCGGTGTGCCGGTAGCCGGCCGCACGGATGCGGTCGAGATAATCCGTCCAGCCGAGATCATTCCCCTGGGGCCAATAGATGCCCCAGCAGCACGGTGCGATCGCAATATTCACGTTGGTTTCCTCAGTTCCTGTGGTGGCGAGGTCCGTCATGCCGGACCCCGTATCGTCGAGGCGGGCTTACCAGCCCCGCGCCTTCAGCCGCTCCAGACCGCTGCTGACCTTGGCGAGTGCATCTGCAGCGCTTTCCTTGCCGCTCAGCACATTGTGCACGCCGTTGAAGATCCGCTGCGACACCCGGTTGTAGGAAGCGCCGGTCACCTGCGATGGCCGCGAGGCGCTTTCGGCATAGGCCTTTTCGGCAAAGGCCAGCGACGGATTGGCGGCGAGGATGTCCTTGTCCTCGTAAAGCGCCTTCAAGGTCGGGCTATAGGCCTGAAGCGCGCGGCGCTTCTGTTCTTTCGCGCCGGTGAGGTAACGCACCAGGCTGACAGCCGCATCGACATCGTCGGCATATTTGGAAACGCCGAGCAGGCCCGCGCCGTAGCAGCCGCTCGATTTCTGGCCCTCCGCCCCGACCGGCAGCGCCATGACGCCGATCTTGCCGCGCAACGAGGAGTCCTCAGCCTGGGTCGTGCCCCAGACATAGCTCCAGTTGCGGTGGAAGACGGAATTGCCGGCCTCAAAGACGCCGCGCGAGCCTTCCTCGTCATAGTTCAGCACGCCCTCGGGGCTGATGTTGCCGATCCAGGAACGGGCGAGATCGAGCGCCTTGACGGCCTCAGGATTGTTCGCGGTAATGGTGCCATCAGGCGAGATGAAATTGCCGCCGCCGAAGGAAGCGACCCATTCGAGCGCGTCGCAGGTCAGCCCCTCATAGGCACGGCCCTGCCAGACATAGCCCCACATGTCGGGGCTGCCGCCGGCGCGTTCCTTGTCCTGAACGAACTTCGCCGTTTCGGTCAGTTCCTGCCAGGTCTTCGGCTCGCCCTTACCGTACTTCTCCAGCAGATCCTTGCGGTAGAACATCAGGCCGGCATCGACGAACCAGGGCATGGCCAGAAGCTTGCCACCAATGGTGGCGTCGGCGAGCGAGGATTCGAAATGGGCGGAGATTTCATCGGCCGGAACCTTCTCGCGAAGGTCGACCAGGTGCGGCGCCAGCGTTCCGACCCAGATGTTGTCGAGCGTCAGGACGTCGACGTCACCGGACTTGCCGGCGAGCAGCTGCTGGTAGAGCGGCAGCGCCTCGCCCCAGTTGGCGGGCATCTTGTTGATCTTGACGGTGTTGCCGGTTTCCTTGGCCCAGGCCTCGGAGGCCGACTGGCAAAGCTCGAGTTCGGCACCGGCCGAGCTGCAGAAAATCGAGACTTCGGCCGCAGCCGCCGGCATGGCGGCAAAAGCGACACCGGCCATGGCGGCCGCCTTGAAGCACTTCATCCAACGCATTCTCGTCTCCTCCCCAGAAAACGTGTTGTTGCGATCAGCGATGATTGAGTTACTATACCGTCCGGACGGTACAGTAAAGTGAAAAATCATGAAGGCGGGCAGCAGGTGGGGAAATAGCCCGCCTGCGGCTGCTTTCGAGGGCATGCGCCTGCGCAGGCGCGTTGAGGAGGATTGTGAATGGAGAGTACCAGCGTGCCGATAGGCCATGGACATGCGGACGCCGAAACGAACGCGGCGCAAAGGCGCCCCGGCGACATGAGGGAATTGAAGGGGATGTTTGCGTCCCGAGCGCTCAGACTTCCGCGCCAGCTCGAACAGATCGCCCTGTTCGCGCTGGCCAAGCCCGACCTCGTGGCATTCGGCAGCGCCCGGTCGATCGCGCTCGCCTGCGCCGTCTCGCCGACGACGGTCGCCCGTTTTGCGACCGTCCTTGGTTTCGATGACTTCCGCGATCTGAAGGCGTTCTTTCAACAGCACCTGCGAAATGCGCGGATGGTCTCGGCCTCAGCGTAGAACACTCACGCGGCCTGCTGCGGCAGCGGCCCGACATAGAGCGAACGCGGCCGGATGAGGCGGCCTTCCAGCGCCTGCTCGCGGGCATGGGCGATCCAGCCGACCGTGCGGCCGATGGCGAACACGCCGGTGAAGGCGTCGCGCGGGAAGTGAAGCGCATCGAGCAGCAACGCCGTATAGAACTCGACATTGACGTCGAGCGGGCGATCGGGCTTGCGCGCCTTCAGGATGGCGAGCGCCGATTGTTCGACCGCTTCTGCCAGTTGAATGCGATCGCGGTTCGCCGGAGGCGCGACGATCAGTCGTTTCAGCGCGCCCTTCAGCGCATCGGCACGGGGATCGCGAACACGGTAGACGCGATGACCGAAGCCCATCAGCCGTTCGCCGTGGTCGAGCGCCTCAGAAAGCCAGGCCTCCGCATTCTCGGGCGTTCCGATCGCATCCAGCATGTCGAGCACCGGCCCGGGCGCACCGCCATGGAGCGACCCCTTGAGAGCGCCGATGGCGGCAAGCACCGACGAGGTGAGACCGGCCTTGGTGGAGGCGACCACGCGCGAGGCGAAGGTCGAGGCGTTGAGGCCGTGGTCCGAGATCGTCACCAGATAGGCATCAAGCGCCGCCACGTCTTGGCCGCTCGGCACCTTGGCGCCGAGCATGGCGAGGATGTCGGCGGCGTGCGACAGCGCCGGCGTCGGCGCGACCGGGGCCTCGCCCCTCTTCATGCGCAGCGCCGCCGGCAGGAAGACGGCCGGCGCGGCGAGCAGACGTAAGGCCGAGTCGAGATCCTCCCCATCCGGGAGCCGGGCGATGAGCGCGCGCATGATGTCGACCGGCGGCAGTTCCAGCAGCGCGTCGTCGATGACGCCGACATGGGCGAACACGTCCGCCCGCTTTTCACCCAGGCGCTTGGCGAGTTCGGTCCGGTCCGGCATCGGCCCCAGCAACCCCTCGAACAACAGCGCCACGACATCCTCGTAGCTCGCCTGGCCGGCCAGGTGATCGAGCGAGACGCCGCGGATGATCAATTGACCCGCCTCGCCGTCAACATGGGAGAGCTGCGTTTCGGCGGCAACGACGTCTTCAAGTCCGTTCTTCATCATCAAGTTTCTCCTTTACGAGGAGAATGATCCGACCTAGACCTATTGACGTCAATCTTGATGCAATTGATCAACATGAACACACTCTGGATCACCGCCGAAGAGGCACTCCTAAGGCTCGGCAGCAAGCGGCAGACGCTCTATGCCAATGTCAGCCGCGGCCGCATTCGCGCCAAGCCCGACCCTGCCGATCCGCGCCGCAGCCTCTACCAGGCCGACGATGTGCACCGGCTGGCCGAGCGCCACGCCGGCAGAAGACAGGCATCGGTCGTGGCGGCCGAGACGATCCGCTGGGGCGAACCGGTGTTGCCGACGACGATCTCCAGCATTGCCGGCGGACGGCTCTCCTATCGCGGCCGCAACGCGATCGAACTTGCCGCCACGGCAACCCTGGAGGAGATTGCCGCGCTGCTCTGGCAGACACCGGCGGCGGTTGACATTCCAGCGAACGATCCCGGCAACGGCCAATCGCGGCTTGCAACGACCTTTACGCTTCTTGCCGGGCGCATCGAAGCCGACCTGCCGGCGCTCGGACGCAGGCACGCCATCCTGAAGGCCGAGGCCGCCGAGGTACTTGCGACCGTTGCCGCCGGCCTCGCGCCGTCGCGGAAAAACGGGCTGCTGCACGACCGCCTGGCGCAGGGCTGGGGGCGGCCGGAAGCGGCGGAACCGATCCGCCGATGCCTGGTGCTGACGGCGGAACACGAGCTCAACGTCTCCGCCTTTGCGGCGCGGGTCACCGCGTCCTCCGGTGCAGCACTTTCTGCCGCCACGCTTTCGGGTCTTGCCACCCTCACCGGCCCCAGGCACGGCGGCGCCTGGCTCAGTGTCACGCGACTTGCCGAACAGGCGGCCGTGGGTGGGGTGCGCGAGGCGATCCGTACCATGCTGTCTTCGGATGGCGTGGTCCGGGCTTTCGGCCACAGGCTCTATCCGGACGGCGACCCGCGCGCGAAGGCGATCATGTCGAGCTTCGACGTGCCGCCGCTTTATGCCGCGCTGGCCGAAGCAGGCGAAGAACTGCTCGGAGAACCGGCCAATCTCGACTTCTCGCTGGCCGCACTCGCGGCCGCCTATGCGCTGCCCGACGACGCGCCGATGGTGATATTCGCCCTCGCGCGCACCGTCGGCTGGCTCGCACACGCGATGGAACAGGTCGTCAGCGGCGATCTGATCCGGCCGCGCGCCCATTATGCGGGATCGTAGCTCCTTCTCCGTGCTCGCGACCCCAAGGCTCGACTGACTAGAAAAGGCGCAGGCTGACTGCCGCAAAAGAGCCACAATACACGCTCCGGAAAAGAATAACCGACAGATGGGAGAAAATCTGCCTTCATTAAATAATGTTAATGAAGCGGCTTCCCGGAGATGTTTACAGAAATATTACGCGTTATTAACATGACGGCGGCGCATGGAAGTAATACCTTCATTTCGAGGCTGAATATTGCCGGCGACCGCTTCGGCCGTGACGCGACAATAGGAGACAGCCTCGAATGGAAGCGCACAGCGCTTCCTTCAATTCAGGAGATGCAGTCATGCGCTCGCCCTTCAAGACCACCACCATCGCAACCGTCGCCCTCGTCCTTCTGAGCGGCGCCGCCTTTGCCGCCGATCATCACGATTTCGGCCGCGACAACGAAAAGGGTGCCTATACCGGCGATTACTACCAGGGCATTTTCGCCCAGGACGACATGTCCACCCCGGCGATGCCGGTCTACCGGACACCGACCCACATGGCATCGACGCGGCTTGATCATGTCTTGCATGAACTCCGGGTCGACAATCACCGCATCAACGTCGATCGCGAACAGGGCAAGCTGACGGCAGCAAACTACAGCAAGCTTGAACGCGAGGACGGCGCCGTGCGCGCCGAAGCGATCAACACCGCCGCCGCCCATCACGGCATGCTGCCGGACAAGTCCTATGCCCGGCTTCAGGGTGACGTTCACCACCTCAACCGTGACATCGCCCGCATGGCTTGACCGACACGTTGAGGCTCACCCGGTCTTCGGGTGAGCCGTAGCCGATGGCGCCGGGCCCTTTCCAGGGTCCGGTCCTTCGGCACCAAAACGCCCCTTAATCCGAAGCCGGCCGACGCCGCGCCGCAGACCCGACCTGCCTCGGGCCGCGCCCGACCACGTTTGTCCGGCAAACAGGCAGCGAAAGGAACAGGATCATGTCAAACATTCTCACGAGGTATAGAGCTGCCGCCCTCCTCGGCGCAGCCGTCATCATTGCGCCCCTGTCCGTGGCAGCCTTCTCAGGCCATGACGTGGCCGCCGCCGCGGCCGGCCCGGTCGTTGCAGTCCCTGCAGCATCTGGCGGGTCTTTCGCGCCGATCGTATCGGCCGACAAGCCCGCAGTCGTCACGGTCACGACCGTGATCAAGGCCGACAACACCGGTGCGGGCGAACCTTCACAACAGGGCGGAAACTCGCCCTTCGACGAACAGTTCCGCCAATTCTTCCACGACCAGGGCATCCCGATGCCGGACCAGGCGCCCGAGCAGCGCCAACCGCAACGGGCCGAAGCGCTCGGCTCCGGTTTCATCGTGACCACGGACGGCTACGTCGTCACCAACAACCATGTCATCGACAAGGCCTCGAGCATCATGGTGACGCTCGACGACGGCACGCAGATACCCGCCAAGCTTGTCGGCGCCGACCCGAAGAACGACCTGGCGGTGCTGAAAATCGCGGCGCCGAAGCCGCTGGCAACAGTTGCCTGGGGCGATTCAGACACCTTGCGGGTCGGCGACCAGGTGCTGGCGATCGGCAACCCGTTCGGCATCGGCACGACGGTCACGTCGGGGATCGTCTCGGCACGCGGCCGCGACCTGCACAGCGGCCCCTATGACGATTTCATCCAGATCGACGCCCCGATCAACCACGGCAATTCCGGCGGACCGCTGGTCGACGCAAAGGGCCAGGTGGTCGGCATCAACACGGCGATCTATTCGCCGAACGGCGGTAGCGTCGGCGTCGGCTTCGCCATCCCGTCGGACCAGGCGCAGAAGGTCGTCACTGAGTTGATGAAGGATGGTTCGATCCAGCACGGCTTTATCGGCGTGCAGATACAGCCGGTCACGGCTGATATCGCCGACGCCATCGGCCTTGCCCAGCCCGAGGGCGCGCTCGTTGCCGGCGTCAACGGCGGAACGCCTGCCGCCAAGGCCGGCATCAAGGCCGGCGACGTCATCACCGCGCTCGGCGGCAACCCGGTGAAGTCGCCCCGAGACCTGTCACGCATGGTCGCCGACCTCTCGCCCGGCACCTCGAAGAACGTGAGCGTATGGCGGACCGGCAAGACGAAGGACGTTCCGATCACGATCGGCGACAATGCCGCAGATCAGTAGTAACGGTCACAAGGGCGTCACCGTACATCTTGCATCCCTCAAGCCCGGCCGCATCGCGGCCGGGCATCGCCATGGCAGCAGTCAGGCGGCAAGCGAACCGGCCCGGTTCTGCTCGCGCCAGGCGACGGGGCTCAAGGCGGTGACGCGGCGGAATTCGCGGTTGAAATTCGATTTCGTCTGAAAACCGGATTCAAGCATGGCCGCAGTCACCGACATATCGGTCTCGCGCAACAGCCGGCAGGCCTCTGCAATCCTGATCTCGTTGATGTATTGCGAGACGTTCTTGCCCGCCAGCCGGTTGACTGCGGCCGATATCTGCCGGGCGGGCAGGCCCGCGCGGCGCGCCAATCGCGACAGGGTGAGGTTTTCGTCGCGGGCCAGTTTCTGGCCGACGAGTAGGCGCTCGATCCTGTCGAGGATTTCGCGATCCTGCGGCGTTGCAACCGGATCCTCTTCGGCGACCGCGCCGGCGGCCGGAAGCGCGCGCGCACGGTCCGCGACCACGGCTGTCAGCCCGATGAAGAGCAGGCCCAGCAAGTTCGCGTTGCTGACGATAAGGCCGATATTCGCGCCCTTCGTCCATTCGAAATCCAGAAGGATCGCCAGATCGAAGAGCGCCGACAGGCAGAGCGAGAACGCGGCAATGAGCAGGGCGCGGTGCGCCGCGGTGGCGCCTTCGAAACGCGCTTCGTCCAGCGCATCCGTACCGACGCGCGCCAGGTTCAGGAGCGCCAGCGCATATCCGACATATTCGACGATCAAGGCGAAATCGATGTAGCGCGGCGCAAACAGCACGAGCACGAGCATGCCGATCGTCGGCGCCGCGTGGATCCATCCCGCCGCAGCAACGCTGCGCTCGTCTTTGCGGATCAGGCTGTGGAAACTCGCAAGCACCAGCGGCGGCACGCTGCTCGCCAGCACCGGCAGCGCGAATTTCAACGCCGCGAGGTCATAGCCCCAACGCAGCCCGACGATCACAGACTGGAGCGCGCACAGCGTCAACAGGGCATAGAACGGTCGGTTCCGCCGCGCCGGCTCGTCACCATGCAGCACGAAGGCAAGCAGGACGAGAAGCAGCAAGGCGACGACGAACGGGAGCGGCAGGAAGATCAAGACATGTCCTTCAAAGGAAAGGCCGGCAGACAAAAGGCGGGCAAGCATTCGATGGGCGGATCATTGCCCAGATCGCGATTCGGGACGACCTCAATCACGATCGAGGACGCGGACATGCGGGGCGTTTGTGACGATCGGCCGTCTTTTCCAACACAGCGAGATACCCATGCCCCTCCTCCAGTTCATTCCCGCCGCCGCCTTCCTTCTGAGCCTGGCTGCCTCGGCGCAGGCCGATGACGTCGGCGTCCGCGAGATCGACGTTGCCGCACCGAAGCGGGAACGCCAACTTGCCGTCACCGTCTGGTATCCCGCCGGAGCCGGGGGTGAGCCCGTGCTTATCGGCGACAACCGCATCTTCAAGGGATCGCCCGCATCGAAGAACGCCCCCTTGCGCCAAGGCCGATATCCGCTGGTGGTTCTGTCCCATGGGTCGGGCGGCCGCGTCGAAGCCATGAGCTGGCTTGCAGCCGACCTGGCGAAAGCGGGTTTCATCGTCGCGGGCCCTAACCATCCCGGCACCACCAGCGGCGACTCGACGCCCTCAAACACGCCGAAGCTTTGGGAACGGACGGCCGACCTCTCGGCATTGATCGACACATTCACCCGGGATCCGCAATGGAGCACTGCAATCGACCCCGAGCGGATCGCCGTCCTCGGTTTCTCTCTCGGCGGCTCGACCGCCATGGAGATTTCAGGGGCAAGGGCCAGTCTCGATGCCTATGCCCGCTACTGCGACAGCTACAAAAAATGGGACTGCGCCTGGTTTGTCGGCGGCAGGGGCTATGTCGATGACGCACCGGTCGATGTCGACAAGCTCGATCTTCGCACCGTCGACAAGGCGCGTTTCGAGCAGTCGAACCTCGACGGGCGCCTTAAGGCTGCAGTGCTCGTCGACCCAGGTCTTGCCCAGGCCTATGTGGAAGACAGCCTCAAGGCGATCGCGATCCCGATGCATTTCATCAATCTCGGCAGCAAGGAGACGATCCCGCTTGCCGTCGCCTCCGAGCCGCTGGCGGCGCTGACGCCGAAGGGCTCCTATGCCGCGGTCGCCGGAGCGGACCACTTCAGCTTCCTGCCGATATGCAAGGACGGCGCCGCCGAACTGCTCAAGACCTTCGGCGAGGTCGATCCGATCTGCCAACCGACCGAACGCCCCCGTGCCGACATCCACGCGGAAATCGTCGAACTTGCCCGCGAGGCCTTGCAACAGAGCCTTGGCGAATAGCGGTCGGTAAAATTGCAAGCCAGGCGGCGATGCGCACCGCGGATCGCCGCCTGGCCAGGACGAGGCCCCGCCGTCTCGCACTTCCGGCAGCCGGACGATCGCAAGCGATGCCACAGACTACAAAGGCTTACAAAAGCACCGCCCGGCCGACACACCGCCAATACACGCCTCCGCTGAAATGCGCGTGCTTCCAACAACGCACATGCAATCATCCATCACGGAGGACCCCATGAAAACGACCCGCATCATCGCCGCAGCCCTGCTGATCGCCGGCAGCATGACGACGCTTCGCATGGCGGAGGCCCAGCAGATGCAAGGCATCCAGCGTACGGACCTGATCAAGAACGAGATCAGCGTGCCCGGACACGAGGCCGTGCAGGTTCGTGTCGACATCGAACCGGGCACCGCCTCGATCAAGCATTCGCATCCGGGCGAGGAAATCGCCTATGGGCTTGAAGGCTCGCTCGAATACCAGCTTGAGGGCCGGGATCCGGTGACGCTTCAGGCCGGTCAGGCGCTGTTCATTCCGGCCGGCGTTGCCCATGTGGCGAAGAACGTCGGCACTGCCAAGGCATCGGAGCTCGCGACCTACATCGTCGCCAAGGACGCGCCGCTTCTCGTTCCCGTCAAGTAAGCGCTGATTTGATTGGCGCGGCGCCGTTCAGGCCGCCTTCAGACGCGAAGGAATTCCAGCAGCGCCGCGTTGAACGTCTCTGCCGACTCGATGTTGACGATATGCCGGCCCGGCAGCGACAGGTGGCGGCCTCGCCGCACCCGGGCGGCGATGTATTCGAGATCCGCCGGCGGGCATACCGGATCACTATCGCCGGAGATGGCGAGCATGGGATTGGCGATCGCTGCGATCTCCTCCCGAAGGTCCGCGCCCGCGAGCGCGGTGCAGCCACCGATATAGCCGTCCGTCGAGGTGGCGGCGAAGGCGCCGAGAATGCGATCGACGGCTTCCGGGTGGCTTGCTGCAAATTGCGGACTGAACCAGCGTTCGGCCGTTGCTGCGGCAAGCCCTGCGAGACCGTCCGCCCGGACGCTGTCGACGCGCGCGGCCCAGCTCTCGGGCGTCCCGATGCGCGCCGCAGTCGCGCAGAGAACAATCCTGTCGAGACGCTCGCCGGCATGAATACCGAGCCATTGCCCGGTCAGGCCGCCGATCGACAGGCCGCAGAAATGTGTCCGCCCGATTCCCAGCCCATCCAACAGGGCGATCACGTCCTGGCCGAGGTCGGACAGCGCATAGGGCGGCGGCGGCGCCGAGGAGCGGCCATGGCCGCGGCGATCATAGCGCAGCACGCGGAAATGCGGCGACAGATCAGCGATCTGCGCATCCCACATGGAGAGGTCCGTGCCGAGCGAATTGCAGAAGAGCAGCCAGGGCGCATTGCCGCTCTGGTCGCCGTCGATGCGGTAGTGAAGCCGATGGCTGGGCAGGTCGAGATAGGCCATGAAAGAGAAGCTCCGATCGGGAAAGCCGCCAGCGAGGGCGGCTTTGTCGTTCTTGGCGCAACACCGCGCCTCAGGTGGTACGCGCGCTGCAATAGGTAGATATCGACAGCGCGCGCTCAAGGGGTGGCAACCGGGCCTTTCGTGGCCCGGCCGTCTCACCTCGATCTATGCGGGCGCCAGACGTGCGATCTCGACACGGCGGGCATTGCTGACCGCGAAGACCAGCATGGCGACGGCCGAGATCGCCGCCGGGATGGCGAAGATCGCGAAGTTCTGCTGCAGCGGAAGCTCCTGCGCCAGAAGCACGCCGCCAAGCGTCGGCCCGACGATCGCGCCGATGCGGCCAACGCCGGAGGCCCAGCCGAGCCCGGTGGAACGCACTGAGAGATTGTAGAGCTGCGCCACACTGGCATAGAGCAGGATCTGCGTGCCGATCGTGGTGGCTCCGGCAACAAAGACCATCAGGAACAGGACGCCTGCCGGCGGATTGAAGCCGATCAGCGCGATCGAGAAGGCGGCGGCAACGAAGAAACCGACTACCACCTTCGGCAAGCCGAAGCGGTCACCGAGCCAGCCGCCGGCAATCGCGCCGACCATGCCGCCGAAATTCAGCGAGAACAGGCTAAGCAGGCTCGCTTTCTCGGCATAGCCGGCTTCCTGCAGCACCTTCGGTAGCCAGGACGACAAGAGGTAGACGAGCAGCAGGCAGCAGAAGAAGGCGACCCAGAGCATGACGGTGCGCAGCGTCCGCTGATGGCGGAAGAGCTCCAGCACCGATGCGGAAGCACCCTTCGTCTCGGAGAAGACCAGCCTGTCGGTGGCGCCAAGACGTACGTTCGGGTCGATCTTGGCGTAGATGCGCTTGGCCTCGTCCTGCTTGCCCTGACGGATGAGGAAGCCGAGCGATTCCGGCAGCTTCCAGAGAATGACAGGCAAGAGCAGCAGCGGCACGGCGGCGATGAAGAACATCGGCTTCCAGCCATAGGACGGAATGAGGCCGATGCCGAGACCGGCCGCCACCATGCCGCCGACCGAATAGCCGGAGAACATCAGGGCGACCAGGGTGCCCCGCAGGCGCTTCGGCGCATATTCGTTCATCAGCGCCACGGCATTCGGCATCAACCCGCCGCAGCCGAGACCGGCGAAGAACCGGAAGATCTTGAACTGCTCCGGCGAATTGGCAAAGCCGGTCAGAAGCGTCGAAAGCGTAAACAGCAGGAAGCTGATGGCGATGCCTTTCTTGCGGCCGATCCGGTCGGCGAGCGGCCCGAAGATCAGCGCCCCGAACATCATGCCGAACAGCGCCCAGGCCTGCAGCGCGCCGGCCTGCGGCTTGCTCAAACCCCATTCCTTGATCAGCGTCGGCAGCACTGTTCCAGCGACAAAGACGTCGTAACCGTCGACGATCAACAGCAGCGCCGTCAGCGCCACCACCATCCACTGAAAGCGCCCAAGCGGGCTTCCGTCAATTGCCTCATTCACATCGATGGAGCGCATCTTCTCCTCCCCAGGTGTTAGCGCGTTAAAATGATGGTCCGTCAGCCGAGATCGCCGCCGGCGACCGGCAGCACGCTGCCGGTGATGTAGGAGGCCTCGTCGGACGCCAGAAAAAGGATAGGGGCCGCCTGCTCGTCGATGCTGCCGTAGCGCTTCATGAAGCTCGACTGCCTCACCTGGGCGACGACCTCGCCCATCCAGCCCTTCTCGGCGTCATTGTCGCCTTCGGCGTTGCGCGGAACGCGCCGCGGCGGCGCTTCAGTGCCACCCGGCGCGGTCGCGACGACGCGGATGTTGCGCTCGGCAAGCTCCATCGCCAGCGCCTGGGTGATGGCGTTGACGCCGCCCTTCGCCGCCGAATAGGGCACGCGGTGAATGCCGCGCGTGGCGTTGGAGGAGACGTTGACGATGGTGCCGCCGCCTCGGGCGAAAAGATGCGGCAACACAGCATGGCAGCCGTAAAGCGTCGGCATCAGGGAACGGCGGATCTCCGCATCGATCTGCGCCGGTTCGAACTCGCAGAACGGGCGCATGCGGATCGCGCCGCCGACATTGTTGATCAGGATGTCGATGCCGCCGAATTTTTCGGCGGCAGAGTGCATCGCTGCGGCTGCCCCCTCCTGGGTTTCGAGATCAGTCACGAAAGCCGTCGCCCGCTCGCTGCCCGCCTCGGCCGCCACCTCAGCGACGAACTCGGCGCGATCGACAAAGAGGACCTTGCCGCCTTCAGCCACGGCGCGCAGTGCCACCGCGCGGCCGATGCCTTGCGCAGCGCCGGTGACGACAAGCACTTTGCCGGCAAACCGTCCTTCCAAACGGGCGGAGGTCATGCTGCCTCCTTCGCCGCCACGTTGGGCGTGAACTTCTCGTAGTGGAAGCTGTTGGGCCTCACGCCGGAGTCGTCGAGGTGCTTGCGCACGGCGTCCACCATCGGCGGCGGACCGCAGAGATAGACATCGACGTCGCCGCCGTTGAGCACGTCCTCCGGCATGTGCTGGGTGACCCAGCCCTTGCGCGGATGACTGGACGCCGCGTCGGCGACGACCGTCTCAAAGGTGAAGTTGGGAAGGCACCTGGTATAGGCTTCGATCTCGTCCACCAGCACAAGATCGAGGTCACGGGTGACGCCGTAGATCAGATGCACCTTCTGCTCCGGATTGGTGCGCGCCAGCACCTCGAGCATCGACAGGAACGGCGCGAGACCGGTGCCACCGGCGAGGAAGAGCAAGGGACGCTGGACCTCGCGCAGATAGAAGCTGCCGAGCGGTCCGGTCAGTTCCAGCTTCGTGCCCGCCTCGGCGCGTTCGAGCCACGTGCTCATGAGACCGCCCGGGATCTTCTTGATCAGGAAACCGAGACGGGTTTCGCCGGGCGCTGAACTGAAGGAATAGGAACGGCTCTGGCCGCTGCTGGGCACGTCGATGTTGACATATTGGCCGGGAAGGAAGGCGGGGGCTGCGTCCGCGTCCAGTTCCAGCACGATCGCTGCATCGTTGTGCGGAATGACCCGCGCCACGGTTGCCGAGAATTTCTGCTGCCCGGTCTTGCAGGCAGCTGCTGTCGTCGGCACCGCGATGACGCAGTCGCTTGACGGCTTCATCTGGCAGGTCAGCACTAGCCCGCTTTCAGCCTCGTCCGATGTCAGCGCGTCGTCGATGAAATCGTCGCCGAGATCGTAGGCGCCGCTTTCGGCGCGACACTTGCAGGTGCCGCAAACCCCGTCGGAACAGTCCATCGGCAGGTTGATCTTGTTACGGAAGGCGGCGTCGAGCACCTTCTCGTCGTCCCGGCATTCGACGAAACGGGTCACCCCGTCCTCGAAATTCAAAGCGATCCTGTAGCTGGCCATGGTTGTTCCTCCCAGTCCTGTCTTGCCAGGCGACGGACGTTAGATGTGGTAGACGTCGATGACCTGGCGGATGTAGTCGTTCTTCAGCACGATCTTCTTTTGCGAGATCACGAGCTCGCCGCCGCTCTTGCGCAGCGTGACGAACATGGTCCCGAAGAAGTGGTCGGTGACCTTGTAGCGGTGGTTGAGGGTGTGGAAGTTGTAGCGGACGTCCACTTCCTCGCCGCGATCGGCCACAAGCTCGACATTGGTGACGTTGTGGCTGGTGCGCGGCTCCGGCGTCGAAGCGCCCGAGCGCTCCGTCTTGATACGGAAGACGCGATCTTCCAGGCCATCGCGGCTCGGATAGTAGATCAGCGAGATCTGCGACTGCGGATCTTCCGTCAATTGATCGTCGTCGTCCCAGGCTGGCATCCAGTAGCTGACGTCGGGCGCATAGCAGGTCAGCCATTCGTCCCATTGCCGGTCGTCGAGCAGGCGCGCTTCGCGGTAGAGGAAAGCGCAGGCGGTGTCGTAGGAGATCGTCATGCGACCGCTCCTTGTCTCTCTAAGGCAAGCGCTTCGCGCATCACCTTCGCCCAATATTCGTGCTGGCGGACGAAGAGGCCCTCGTCTTCGCTGCGCTCGCCGGAGAGCAAGGGTTCGATGCCCATGCGTTTGGCATTTTCGTCCGGACCGTCGATCCAGAGCGGTGCGCCGCGCGACAGATCGTTCCAGAGCGCAGTGATGCCGGCGTAACCCTGCTGGCAGGCGCGGAACTCCTCCAGATCGTCCGCCGTGCCCATGCCGGACACGTTGAAGAAGTCCTCGTACTGGCGGATGCGCAGCGCCCGGTCTTCGGCGCTCTCGCCCTTGGGGGCAAAGCAGAAGATGCTGATCTCGGTCTTGTCGACGCTGATCGGACGGGTGACGCGGATCTGCGTGCTGAACTGGTCCATCAGGAAGACGTTCGGATAGAGGCAGAGATTGCGGGTCTGGTTGACGATGAAATCCGCCTGGACCTCGCCGACGCGCGACTTGATCTCCTCGCGGGCGTGGAAGACCGGCCGGACTTCCGGGTTCATCGTGTTGGTCCAGAGCAGGATGTGGCCGTTGTCGAAACCGTAGACGCCGGCAATCGAGCGGCTCCAGCTCGAGGCATCAACCGCCTTGGTGCCCTCCTCGTTGCGCCGGCCCATGGTGGCGGCGTAGTTCCAGTGAACGGAGCTGACGTGATAGCCGTCGCAGCCGTTCTCCATCTGCAGCTTCCAGTTCCCGTCGTAGATGTAGGAAGAGTTGCCGCGTAGCACTTCGAGACCACCCGGCGCCTGGTCGACGATCTGGTCGATGATGACTTTCGTTTCACCGAGATAGTCCTCGAGCGAGGTGACATCCGGATTGAGGCTGCCGAAGAGGAAACCGCGATAGCTCTCGAAGCGGGCAACGCGCTTCAGGTCGTGCGAACCGTCTTTGGCAAACTGCGGCGGATACTGCGTCGTCTTCTCGTCCTTCACCTTCAAGAGCTTGCCGGTGTTGGAGAAGGTCCAGCCGTGGAAAGGACAGGTGAAGCTGCCCTTGTTGCCGTGCTTGCGGCGGCAGAGCATGGCGCCGCGATGGGCGCAGGCATTGATGACGGCGTGCAGTTCGCCCGTCTTGTCGCGGGTGACGACAACCGGCTGCCGGCCGATGGTGGTGGTGTAATAGTCGTTGTTCTCGGGGATCTGGCTCTCATGGGCGAGATAGACCCAGTTGCTTTCGAAGATGTGCTTCATCTCCAGCTCGAAGAGGTCTTCGTTGGTGAAGATGTCGCGACGGCAACGGAAGGTGCCGGCCTCATGATCGTCCTCGACCGCTGTCGCGAGCAGGTCGTCGAGGGCTTGGGCTTTGTCGATAACGGCGGACATGGTTCTTCTCCCGCAAACGGCTGATCCGTGCTCGGCTCTAGCGATTGCAACAATGTCTGATGTCAGGGGGCGGCGGCTCAGTCGGCCGCCGCAGAGGTGATCAGGCGGCGGCGCGCTTGCGCTGCTCGTTGACCTGGTTGTCGACGCCGTTCACCAGCGAGGTGAGATGGATGTCGAACACAATCTCGGCGAAGGGACCGGAAAGACCGTTCGCCTTGATGCTCGCCTCGTCGGTCCGCTCGGTGACATCGGGCACCAGGCCATCCCTTGTCGCATAGGCGAAGTCGTCGTTGACCAGCGGATCGCCGGCGATGTTGATCTGGGTCGTCAGCTTGCGGTGGCCGTCGGCGCTGATGAAGAAATGGATATGCGCCGGGCGCTGGCCATGGCGGCCAAGGGCGGAAAGCAGCTGCTCGGTCGGGCTGCCCGGCGGCACGCCGTAGCCGTGCGGCACGATGCTCTGGAACTTGTAACAGCCCTTGGCGTCGGTGACGATCGTGCGGCGCATGTTGAACGGCGCCTGCAGGCCGGTCGGATCGAAATGCGAATAGAAACCGCGGGTGTCACAGTGCCAGACTTCGACGGTGGCACCCTTCAGCGGCTGGCCGGCGGCATCATAGACGGTGCCGTGCATGATCAGCGTCTGGCCATTGGTGTCGCGACCGTCGTCGAGACGGGCAAAGCCTTCCGAAGCCGGCGCGCCAGCAACATAGAGCGGGCCCTCGATGGTGCGCGGCGTCTGATTCTCGATGCCGAGCGCTTCGTCGATCGCGTCGAGACGTTCATCGAGGAAGTGGTCGAGGCCGAGGCCGGGCGAGATCAGGCCGGCCTGGCCGGCAGCGCCGATCTCGTTCAGCCAGGCAATGCCGGTCCAGTATTCGTCCGGGGTGATGTCGAGATCGTCGATCGCCTTGAACAGGTCCGACATTACCCGGTGCACGATTTGCTTGACGCGCGGGTTGCCGCCGTCCTTGTCGAGGCCGCTCAGAACCTTCAGGAAAGCTTGAGTCTCCGGCTTGTCGAAAATCTTCACGTTCATATCAATTCCTCCACTTGGATTGTCTTGAAGCTCAAGCCGCTTGCCAAACCTCCCGGCCGCGGCACGCACAAATTCTCAGCTATCGTCCTCACGGATCGAGGATGGGTGCCGAAGCAGCGGCGTGACCTCGATCTGCATGAACTTGAAGAGCGGCAGGCCCGAGAGGATCTCGTGCAGCTCGGCATTGTCCTTCACGTCGAAGACGCTGTAGTTCGCGTACTGCCCGGCGATCCGCCAGATGTGCCGCCACTTGCCGCTCTGCTGCAGCGACTGCGAATAGGCCTTTTCCCGGGTGAGGATCTCCGCCGCCTGCTCGGCAGGCAGATCGTGGGGAATGCGAACATCCATTCTGACGTGAAACAGCATGGCTTGATCCTCACTTTGCAACGCTGATCGTCTTGCGCAGCCCGTCGCGCGCAAAGAATTTCAGCCGGTCTTCATCAAGGTCGATCCCGAGCCCCGGCCCGTCCGGCACCGTCAGTTCGAAGTCGCTGTAGTCGAGCGGCGTCGCCAGGATTTCCTCGGTCAAAAGCAGCGGGCCGAAAAGCTCCGTGCCCCATTGCAGCTTGGCGAAGGTGGAAAACACGTGGGCTGACGCCACTGTGCCGACACCACCTTCCAGCATCGTGCCGCCATAGAGTTCAATGCCCGCGGCATCGGCGATGACCGCCACGCGCTGCGCATTGAACAGGCCACCGCTCTGTTCGATCTTGACCGCGAAGACGTCGGCACCCTTGGTCTTGGCAATCTCGAAGGCGCTTTCCGGTCCCGTGAGGGACTCGTCCGCCATCAGCGCCACCGGGAAGCGACGGACCAGGCGGCCGAGTGCTGCGGTCGAGGCGACCGGCTGTTCGACCAGTTCGCAACCGGCGTCCGCAAGTGCCGCCATGCCATAGGCCGCCTCGAATTCGCTCCAAGCCATGTTGACGTCGACACGCACCGCACCGCGGTCACCGAGCGCCTTCTTGATCGCCGCCACATGGGCGATATCGTCCTTCAGCGGCCTGGCACCGATCTTCAGCTTGAAGATCCGATGGCGGCGAAGGTCGAGCATCTTCTCGGCTTCGGCGATGTCCTTGGCCGTATCACCCGACGCCAGCGTCCAGGCGACCGGCAGGCGCTTGCGCAGTGCCCCGCCCAAGAGGTCGCTGATCGGCAGACCCAGGCGCTTGCCGTAGGCGTCAAGCAACGCCGTTTCCACAGCACTCTTGGTGAAGCGGTTTTCCTTCACCGCCTTGCCGATCCGGGCCATCAGGGCTCTCACCCGGCTCGCGTCCTCGCCGATCATGAGCGGTGCGAAATAGGTGTCGATCGCAAGCTTCATCGATTCCGGGCTCTCGCCGCCATAGGCGAGACCGCCGATGGTCGTGCCCTCGCCAATGCCGACCGTGCCGTCGCTGCAATGCACCTTCACCAGCATCAACGTCTGGCCGGTCATGGTCGCGACCGAGAGCTTGTGCGGCCGGATCGTCGGCAGATCGACCAGAACAGTTTCGACCCGTTCGACGACGGGAGAAAAGGCTGCGGTCGGAGCGATGGGTGCAAGGGTCGTGTTCATGGCGTGAACAGTGCGCTCACGCACCGGGTGACGTCCAACACCAAATAGGTTATCTACGATACCTTCACGGTATAGTACGGCAAAGATTACGCGCATTCATGCGCTTGCCGCACTGCAACATACCGCAATGGTAGGACAATAGGGGCCGTAACATTGGATCTGCGCCAGCTTCGCTACTTCGTCGCCGTCGCCCGCGAGCGCAATTTCACCCGCGCCGCCGAGCAGCTGCACATCGCCCAGCCGCCGCTCAGCCGGCAGATCCAGCTTCTTGAGGAAGAACTGGGCGTGCCGCTGATCATCCGCAAGAGCCGGCCGGTGCGGCTGACGGAGGCAGGCCGATTGTTCTACGAACAGTCGCTACAGGTGCTCGGCCGGGTGGAACAGATGGTGGAAGCGACGCGCCGTGTCGGCCTCAACCAGAACCGCGTGCTGTCGATCGGCTTTGTCGCGTCCACGCTCTATGGCGGGCTGCCGACGCTGGTGCGCAAGCTCAGGCAGAACGCGCCGGAACTCGACATCCGCCTGCTGGAAATGGTGTCGGTGCAGCAGATCGCGGCGCTGAAGGAGGGCCGGATCGATGTCGGTTTCGGCCGGCTGCATCACAACGATCCCAACGTCGCCGGCATCCTCATGCGGGAAGAGCGCCTTGCCCTGGCGATACCGCAGGGCACGCCGTTTGCCGATGACACGTCTCCCCTGCCGTTAAGCGCGATTGCCGGGCAAAAACTGATCGTGTACCCGAAGGAACCGCGCCCGAGCTATGCCGACCACGTGCTGAGCCTGCTTCACGCTGAAGATGTGCGCCCGGCCGAGGTGCATGAGGTGCGCGAGATCCAGAGCGCCCTTGGTCTCGTCGCCTCAGATGCCGGACTTTGCATCGTCCCCTCCTCGGCGCGCCAGGTCCGCTCGGACCTGCACTATCGCATGATCGAGGGCGAGCGGGCGACTTCACCCGTTATCCTCAACCACCGGGTCGGCGACAATTCGCGCTACATCGAACTGATCAAGGCGCTGATCGTGGAGATGTATGCGGAAAACCCGCCCTGGCTCGGCCTCGAGCACAATCTACCGTTCCGGCCGTCCTTCGTTAAGTGACGCGTTCGGGCGTCCGCAATTCCCGTCCTTCACGCGTCGAGGAAGTGGCGCAATCCGCCCAGATCTCGCGGACCATATCGCGGAGCAAAAGCGCTTCGGCCCAGCGGTCGGTCGTATCGTTGCCGTTCCTGTCGGTAATGGCATAGGGCCTCGGGCCGAGTTCGCAGGTCATGACCAGCTCGGCATCTTCAGCGGCACGGGAGCGCCAGTGCCGAAAGCCGTAGGTCCACCACTGATGAAAGAGGTCGACCCAGAGTCGATGATGCGGAAAGGAAAGCTCGATCTGGATCTGCTGGCAGGAGCCGATGCGGCCGTGGAAAGCCCTAGCGTTGCGCAGGATGCGTTGCATCTGGGCGTGGCTTTCGTCTTCCACCGGAAGAGCAAACTCCCGACCGACGAGATAATGCGAAAGGTCGGCCAAGAGCGGCAGGTCGGGGCGCCGGTCGAGCAGATCGAGCGTGAACAGAAGGTCGCTGGTAATCCGATTGCGATGGGTTTCGATATAGACGGGTACGCCCTTCGCCTCGGCAAGCCGTGTCCAGCCGTCAAGCAGCGGCAGGCAATCCTCGACCCGGCGCGGACGAATGTCGGCCTGCAGGTCGATGTGGCTGACCGGAAATTCCGCGGCCAATTCCAGCGTCAAGCGCAGATCCTCGACGCTTCGAGGAAAACAGACACCTTCGATCTTCAGGCCGGTGCCACGGATCACGGCGTTGAGGTGCTCGACATCGCGCCGATTGGTGTAATGCGCGCTGATACCGTCGAACCCGGCCTCGACGATCATTGCAATGTTCTCTTCAAGACTGCGCTCAAATCCGTCCGCATGCCGGCGCTCCATCGCCCAGAGCGACTGAAAGACAAGCAGTGTCTGCATCAGGCGGCCCTGGCACTTTTGAGCAGCGCCTTGAGGTTCACGCTGGCGTCGGCCAGCGCTCCCGGATCGGGACTGACGCCGGCAGCAATCAGCATTTCCGCGAGCTTGATCTCCTTGGCGAGACCATTGCCGAAACCGAGGCCAGCGGCCGCAACGAGACGCCCGCCATCGAGGTAAAATTCGAGTTCGCCGCCGTCGAGCTGGCGCGTCACGGTTTCATGGTCCGCATGCGGCAGGCCTGCCACCTGCAGGCCGAGGTCATATTGATCAGTCCAGAACCACGGGATCGCCGCGAAAACGTCCTTGCCGCCGGCCATGTTGCGGGCTGCGACCTCCGCCTGGGCGCGCGCATTGCGCCAGCTTTCGAAGCGGATATGCCCACCGCCGGGCTGGGCCACCGCAGCGCAATCGCCTGATGCATAGATGTTCGGGTCGCTAGTCTGCAGATAGAGGTCGGTCAGGATGCCGTTGCCGACGGCCAGCCCTGCCGCCTCCGCGAGTGCTGTATCCGGCTGGACGCCGATGGCGGCGACGGCGATATCGGCCGGCACCGCGGTGCCATCGGAAAGAAGAACCGCATCATCGATGATTTCAGCGATCCCCCGCCCCAAATGGAAGGTGACGCCTTCGTCCAGATGCCGGGCATGAAGCTTCGCGGCGAAGCGTGGCGGCACCGCGCGACCGAGCGGCCTCGGTGCCATTTCGATGACGCTGACAGCGATGCCCTTGCCGCGCTGCACTGCCGCGAGTTCCATGCCGATCAGCCCGCCGCCGATGATCGCAACGCTTTTGGCGGTCTCCGTACGCGAGAAGATCGCCGCCGCATCCGGGTAGGTGCGAAAATCGAGCGTGCGCTCGGCCCCGGCGCACGTGAGCCGTCTCGGCCGGGCACCGGTGGCGAGGAGCAGCTTGTCGTAGGCGAGTGTCCGCCCATCACTCAAGGTCACGGAGCGGGCATGCCGGTCCAGTCGAGACGCGGAAACGCCCTTGATATAGTCGATACCGGCGGTCTCCAGCGCTTCGGCACCGCAGATCGGCTTCATCTGCACCGCGCCATCGAGCGGCTTCGACAATGGCGGGCGCTCATAGGGCAGATGCGGTTCCGTACCGATGAGCGTGACGCTGCCGACGAAGCCCGATTCACGCAGCGCAAAGGCCGCGCGCGTGCCGGATTCCCCGGCACCGATGATGATGATGCGATCCATGGCTTGCTCCGTAGACCAGGCGTTGACGGTGCGGTCCAGCAGAACCGCACGTAGATTTGTCAGTCCGTTCAAAAAAGGTGGCCGGCGCAGGCAGGAGAAATGCGCCGGCCCTCAGCGCCGCACGTCTGATCAGACAAGGTCGCTGTCGAACTTTAAGTCCCTGCATCCCTTTGACCGGTTGCGATCAAAGGGATGCAGGAGGATCAGTTGCGCGCCGCGTAGTCGGCCATATTCTTGGGCGTGACGAGCTCGAATGGAACCCAGACGTTCTTTTCGACGCTTTGACCACGCACCAGCGAGACCGCGGCATCGACGGCACTGGCCGATTGCCCTTTGGCGTTCTGGAACACGGTCGCGTCGAGGTCGCCGGCGGCCATGGCGGCAAGCCCGTCCTGGGTCGCGTCGATACCGACGACGATCACGTCGTCCATCGACACGCCAGCGGCCTTCAGCGCCTGGATGGCGCCGATCGCCATTTCGTCGTTGTTGGCAAAGACCACGTCGATCGGCTGTCCGGCGGTGATCCAGTTGGTGGTGAGGTCCATCGCATTGGTGCGCGTCCAGGCGGCCGATTGCTCGTCGGCGATGGTGACACCCTTGCAGTCGCCGGCAGCGAGCGTTTCCTTGAACGCCGAGGTGCGATCGCGCGAGGCCTGGTGGGCAAGATCGCCCATCAGGATGTAGACCTGCGCATCGCTGGCCTTGCCCTTTTCCTTCAGCAGCGAACAGGCGGCTTCCGCGCCCAGTTTACCGGAGTCCGTTTCCTTCGAGCCGACATAGGCCTGTTTTGCCGGCAGCTTGCCGAGGTTTTCCGGCTCGAGGTTGAGGTAGACGAGCGGAATGCCCGCCTTCTCGGCGGCTTCGCTGATCCCTGCTGCGGCCGAGGTATCGGTCAGTGTCATGATGATGGCGTCGACGCCCGCCGCGATGAAGTTGTTCACCTGGTTGAGCTGCTTGGAGATGTCGGTCTGGGCGTCCTCGATCTGGACGGTGGCGCCGTTGACCTCGCCGACCCGGGCATTGATACCCTCGCGCAGCAGGGTCTGGAAGTTGTTGTCGAAGCTCTGCATCGAGACGCCGATCGTCTCCGCCGAGGCAGCACTTCCCATCAAGGCGGCAAGCGCTGCCGCCAGGTACATGGATTTCATGATTTCCTCCCGAGGGTGCCGGATCACCCGATCGCATTCCGGAGGCTCGATGGGCCTGATCAATGCTTGCGTGGGTGGCCCTAGCCGAGCGCCACGCGAACCTCGCCGTCGACGATTTCGGCGGGATAGGTCTTCAGGTTCTCGCAGGCCGGAAGCCTGATGGCTTCACCGGTGCGGTAGTCGAAGGCGCCGGAATGCTTGGGACATTCGACCTCGTAGTCCATGACGAGGCCATCGGCGAGATGGACGGCCTCGTGGGTGCAGAGGCCGGCGGTGCAATAGACGCTATCGTCGGGGCCGCGGTAGACGGCGTAGGTGCGGCCACCATGGTCGAAGCGGATCGCCCCTTCCTGTTCGATGTCGTCAAGCTTGCAAGCGGGTACCCAGTTGATCACGTTGCTCATTCTGCTGCCTCCGCGATGGTGTTGCGTGCCTTGCGGCTAGCTAGTTTTTCCTTGCGTTTGCGATAGCGTTCCTGCATCCGCGCCTCGCCCTCCTTGGAGCCGTCGTGCCAGGTGCCGAACCAGCGATCGAGCGGGATCAGGGCGTCGCCGTAATTCACCTCGAAGTACTTGTGGTGCAGGTAGTGCGCATAGGCGTGGCTATCGACCAGGGTCTCTTCACCAACCTCGACCTTGTCGAAGCCGACATGACCGGGAATGGCGCCGAAGCCCGCATAGTGCAGCTGGTAGAGCATCAGAATCGGGTTCGACGGCAGGATCAGGTGATAGAACGCGGTGCCAAAGTAGAGCAGATGCTCGACCGGATGCATCGACAGCGACGACCACGGCGACGGGTTCACCGAATTGTGGTGGACCGAATGCACCCATTTGTAGAGCAGCGGCGTGTGGATGAGCCGGTGGATGCAGAAGAAGTGGAACTCGTGGATGACAGGCACGACGAGTGCGACAAGCGCGAGCGTCCAGGGATTGTCCGCGAAGGTCAGCCACGGCGCATAGCCATTGGCATAGGCAAAGAGCATCGCGACCTCGACGGCGGTCCAGATGGTCACGCCCGACAGGAAGGTGCGCAGGATGTTGTCGAGGTTCTGGCTCTCGAACCAGAAAGCCTTGCTCTTCTGCTCGGCCGGGAACTTGCCGTTGTACTTGAAGCGGTTTTCCTGCCGCTTCAGCACATAGAGGTGCAACTCGAACGCGCCGTAGAACAGGAAGACGCAGACCGCGTTCACCACGTAAAGCCAGGCGATCCAGCCAATACCGAGCGTCTGCATCGTCTCGACCGGTGGGATCACCCAGGCCCAATAGGCAACGGCCGAGGCCGCGAAGATCGCATTCCACGGAAAGAAGTAGTGCGGCAGCCACTTGATGAGTGCCAGCAGTTTTGGCGGGAAGGCAAACAGTGGCGCGGTTTCGATCGGGTCGTTCGGCGCCCAGTCACCGCGCTTGTTGCGCGTTCCATATTTCAGATCATCCATGACGCTCTCCTCCCGGCGGATCGCGTGCGCTCCGCCAAATTCCGGTGAAGGAGATCGCTGTCCGGTTCGGTCGGATCCGCGTTCCTTCTTGATAAAAATCTAGCAGGAGGCGGTTGGAACGGCGAAAGCTTGTTTGATCAAATCAGATCAAAGGCTCTCGGCGGTGATGGTGACGAAGCGAATGGGCGCCGTGTCCGGCTCCATCTCGGAGATCCCGATACGGCGCAGCATCAGGTCAAGCGAGCGACGGGCCTGCGCCTCTGGCGCCTGGTCGAGCACGACGTCCATGATGCCGTCGCTCAGCGCCTTGCGGGTGTAATCGGTGAGTTCGTGGCCGACGAAGAAAATCTCCCTGCCGCGCGGGTGCCGGCGAAGCACGTCGATCACGGCCGCGTTCGCGCCGCCGGCATTATAAAGCCCGGCCATATCCGGATACATGTCGAGCGCCCATCGCAACGCTTCGGCGCCGTAATGCTCCTCGTCGCGGGTAAAGCCCAGCCACTCGAACCGGCGCTCGCCCGGATGCGCTGCAAAATAATCCGAAAAGCCGCTGAGGCGGTCGCGGTGGACCTGATAGATCGGGTGGCAGAGCGCGACGACTGGCCCTGTCTGGCGCGCCATGCGCGCGATGAACAGTGCCGCCGTTCGTCCGGCCGCGTGATTGTCGATGCCGACGAACTCGCCCAGTTCGTGCGAGGCCCTGGTCACGACATGGACCACCGGCACGCCACGCGCGATCACCGCTTCGACGGCGGCGCTGATCAGCGGATGGTTGGGCACGGCCAGGATCAATCCGGCGCGGGTAACCTCGGTTGACAGGATGCGCCTGGCGATCTCCTCCGGCTTCATTTCCTCGGTAAAACTGCGATGCACGACAACGAGCGGATCCAGCGTCTCGGCGATCCGCTGGAACGCCTGGGACAGGCGGCGATAGAAGGTCGTCTCCGGCCGCACCATCAGCACGTCGATGCGCAGCAGCCCGCGATGGGCCTCGGGAAGGGTTCGCGGATAGGCGAGCGCGCGCGCCGCAACGACCACCTTTTCGACGAGGTCCGGGCGAACACCACCGCGGCCGTTCAAGACCCGCTCGACCGTCGCGGTTCCGACGCCGGCTAATTCAGCGATGTCGCGATAGTTCGGTTTGCTCACTAAGCTTCCTCGGCAGGCCGACGACACAATCACCTAGCGCAATAACATGGGACAGGGCTTGCTCGACAGGGGGCGGGCCCAAGTGCGGCCCGCCCTCGCCGTGGCTCGTTCGCTGCCTATATCAAGCCGGGATCAAGAACCACGCCGAGGCATCCATGACCTATGAGTTGTATTACTGGGACGGCATTCAGGGCCGCGGCGAATTCGTGCGGCTGGCGCTCGAGGACGCCGGCGCCAGTTACGTCGATGTCACGCGCGAACCAGGCCGCGGCACCGGCGAAATGATGAAGCTGATGGCGAGCACCACCGAAGCGTACATCCCGTTCGCCCCGCCCTTCCTTAAGGATGGCGACCAGATCATCTCGCATGTGGCCAACATCCTCTGCTACCTCGGCCCCAAGCTCGGCCTTGCACCGAACGATGAGGCGTTGCGCTGGTTTTCCAACGGCCTGCAGCTGACGATCACCGATTTCATCGCCGAAGTGCACGACACGCACCATCCGATCGCGACGTCCAAATATTACGAAGACCAGAAGCAGGAGGCCAAGGCCCGCGCGGCCGAATTCGTCACCAACCGCATCCCGAAGTTTCTCGGTTATTTCGAGCGGGTGCTTGCACAAAACCCCGATGGCAACGGCCACGCGATCGGCAACGCCGTCACCTACGTGGATCTCTCGCTTTTCCAGGTGATCGAAGGGCTGCGTTATGCCTTCCCGAAGGCGATGCGGCACGACGAGGTGCGGTTTCCAAACCTCATAAGGCTGCATGCTTTGGTGAAGAGCCGGCCCAACATCGCCGCCTATCTCGCGTCGCCGCGACGCCTGGCCTTCAACGAGGACGGCATCTTCCGCCGCTATCCGGAACTGGATATCGCACCATGAAGAAATGCGCCGCCGACATTCACGCGGCGGCGACCCTTTGCTCCCGCAGGAACGCCGATACGCGCCTCAAGCCTTCGCGCAGGATGCCTTCGTTATTGGCGTAGCCTATCCTGAGGTAGCCCTCCATATCCATGGCGCTGCCCGGCGTGAACATCACGCCGGTTCGCTGAAGCAGTTGCAGGCAGAGCGCCTCTGATGTCATCGGCAGGTCGTATTTCAGAAGCGCGGTCGTGCCAGACTGCGGCTTGATCCAGGAGATCAGCGGCTCAGCATCCACCCAGTCCGAGAGAATGGCGAGGTTGGTGCGGGTGATCGCCTGGCTGCGGGCAAGGAGCTTGTCCTTGTTTTCAAGAGCGATGGCCGCGAAATGGTCGTCGAGCATGCCGACGCTGATGGTGTTGTAATCCCGATGGACGGAAACGGCCCGGATCAATTCGGGCGGCGCGACGATCCAGCCGAGCCTGAGTCCGGCGAGCGAAAAGGTTTTCGACATGCTGCCGGTGCTGATGCCCTTTTCATAGAGGTCGGCGATCGACGCCGTCATGCCATCGCCCTGTTGATCCGTGCCGCGATAGACCTCGTCGCAGAGGATCCACGCGCCGCAAGCGCGCGCGATCTCGACGATCCTTTCGAGATAGGCGCGGTCCATCAGCGCGCCGGTTGGGTTGTTGGGATTGTTGATGGCGATCAGCTTGGTCCCGGGGATCGCCAGCCGCTGCAATTCCTGGAGGTCGGGCAGGAAACCGGCCTCTTCAGTCAGGCGTAGGATCTGCGTATCGGCACCGTAGCTCTCGGGGATCGAATAGTGCTGCTGATAAGTCGGCAGCACCGAAATCACCCGGTCGCCCGGTTCGACCAGCGTTTCGTGCACCAGCGCATTTGCGCCGATCGCGCCATGGGTGGTGACGACGTTTTCGATGCCCTGTTTCGCATAGAGGCCCGCGATCAGCCCGCGCAGCCGCTCGGATCCCTCGATCGCGCCATAGGTCAGTTTCAGCGGCAGCAATTCAGCAAGGATCGTATCCGTCTTGCCCGCCATCTCCAGCAGCTCTGCGACGGTCAGCGACTCGACGCAGGTTTCGGCGAGGTTCCATTCGCAATGGTTCTCATAGCGGTTCATCCAGATCTCGACGCCGAAGTCGCGGATTTTCATGCGGAGTTCCTTTCGAATGTTGAAAGCATGGCCCCGACCATGCCGGTGCGACGGTCGAGACGGCCACGGCGCTCTCGTTGAGAATTACCGTCTGCTGTGACATGAACCGACGAGCTGACACGCCTCCGCACAGACACTCCGTTGATATCGGAGCCCCCTGGAAAAGCTGTGGCAATTGGTGTTCGGTCGCTGTAGAAAGATGTTATGAGCAATATATTGCACCGTCAAGATCGATCCGACGTTTTGTCTCACGTCGCCGAAAACCTGAAACGGATCCGCCAGGCGGCGGGCCTCAGCCAGTCGGCATTGGCCGAGGCGTCCGGCATCAGCCGGCGAATGATCGTCGCGGTCGAGAGCGGAGACGCCAACATCAGCCTCTCCAGCCTCGACAAACTGGCAGCCGCCATGAAGGTCGGCTTCATCGATCTCGTCCGGGATCCGTCACGACAGTCCGGCGGCAGCATCGACGCGGTGACCTGGCGCGGTCGGCAAAAGGAAAGCGAGGCGCGGCTGCTTGCGTCCACCCCGGCTGCGAGCGAGGCGCAGATGTGGCTCTGGTCGCTGGCGCCCGGCGAACGCTACGACGCCGAGCCCGATCCGCAGGGATGGCATGAGATGCTGTTCGTGACGGCAGGCGCCCTGACGCTGGAGCTCTCGGGCGAGCGCAAGCGCTACGCAAGCGGCACCCATACCGTCTACAGCTCGGCCCAGGCCTATGCCTACATCAATGACGGCGACGACGTCGTGACCTTCATCCGCAACGTCATCTCGTAGACAAGGCCGAGGCAGCCAACTGCTACTCAACGTAGTTCCAGGGGACGAAGCGATAGAGCGTTTCCTCGCGCGCCACATGGCCGACACCAGGGAACGGCAGATGCGCACCGGCAACGAGGTATCGCCCATCGGCCGCATCCGCCAGCGCCACGGCACGCGTCGCCGCCGCCGCAGTGCCGTCAACGTCGAAGCTGACGAAAACGTCGGGCGTGTCGAACTGGATGTAATCCCCGTGAATGACGTCGCCCCAGAAGACGAGGCGCTGGCCGTCATCCGCTGTCAGCACGATCGCGGAATGCCCGGGCGTGTGCCCGGCGCGCAGTGCCGATCCGAGGTTCGGCAAGACGGCGCCATTGTCGGCGAACCGCTTCACCTTTCCGACGGCGATGTAAGGAGCAAGGGCGTCGTGTGCCCGCTGGAAATCGGTCTTCTGCGCCTCGGTCAGCGCCGTTACGCCCTCGCGCTCGATCCAGTAGCGGTATTCGCGGTCGGCGAGATGGATCTCCGCGTTCGGAAATTGCGGCTTGCCGTCGACAATGAGGCCGCCGGAATGGTCGGCGTGCACATGGGTCAGGATCACGGCGTCGACCTGGTCGGCGCGGTAGCCGGAGGCGGTGAGATGCTGCACGAGCTTGCCGGCGGCAGCACCGAGCAGGGCGCCCGATCCGGCATCGATCAGCACCAGCCGTTCGCCGTCGTTGACGAGGTAGGCGTTGATGGACAGATGCGGCTCCTTGCCGAGGAAATTCGCCTCCAGCCTGCGCTGCAGTTCGGCTTCCGGTTCGTTCTGATAGATCTTCGTCATCGGCAACGACACGGTGCCGTCCGACAAGGCGGTGACTTCGAACTTTCCGAAGCGGAAACGATAGTAACCGGCATTGGCGACGGTCGAGAACGGCGCGGCGGAAAAGGCGAAACGCGGTGCGAGCGGTAACAGGGCGGTGGCGGCAAGAAGGCCCAAAGCTTGTCTGCGGGTGGTCATGATCGGCTCCTTCGATTGGATGCCGAGACGCTATCAATTCAACCGCCGGTCGATTATCCTGCGATCGTGGAAGTGATTGTTCCGGAAACGCATGAAATCCCCCCAATCTGCCGATCTCAACAGCCTCAGGATTTTCCTCGAGGTCGCCCGCTCCGAGAGCTTTTCCTCAGCAGCGCTTCGCCTGCACCTGCCACCGAGCACGGTCAGCCGGCGCCTGGGCGAGCTTGAGGCCGCCCTTGGCGTCGCCCTGCTGCTGCGCTCCACCCGTCGGGTCTCCTTGACCGAGGCCGGAAAGCACCTGCTGGAGTCGGTCGGCGGCGCCGTCGAACTCATCGACCGCGGCATCGCCGGCTTCCAGCCCGCCGACGGTACGGCGCGCGGGCGCCTGCGTGTCGCCACATCAGTCGCCTTTGCCCGCACCTTCCTGCCACCGATCCTGAAGCGCTATGCGGCGCTTTGCCCCGAGGTGCAGGTCGACGTGCAGACCACCCACCAGAATGTCGACCTGATCGGCGAAGGCGTCGACGTGGCCTTGAGGATGGGACAGCCGGTCGACAGCGAGATGATCTATCGAAAGATCGGAACGATCGCCCCGCGCCTCTATGCCGCTCCTGCCTATTCCGCCGGATTGGCGCTCTCGTCTCCGGAAGACCTGATGCATGTGGCGCTGATCGCCTACCGGACGCGCATGCGGCGGGACCTTGCCCATTGGGTGCTTTCGGACGGCAACAGGCAGTTTATCCTGGAGCGCCCGCCGTCGATCGTCGTCGACGATCCGGCGATCAGCGAGCGGCTGACCGCCGAGGGTCTCGGCATCGGCATGCTCAGCGAAGCGCTTGCCGCCGACGGCGTCTCAACCGGACGGCTCGTTCCGGTTCTTCCCGCGTGGTCCGGGCCGTCCACCCACATTTACTATCTCTTCCACCAGCAACTCGGCGACCTGCCGAAAGTGGCGGAATTCTTGAAGGCCGTGCGCGAGACGTTTCGGCTTCGCGACGCGTGACCCTGCGGCAAAGGTGTCGCCGTTCGCGTGAATGCAGACGTTCAGTTGAGGCCGAAGCTCTAGGGCTGGATCTCTTCGATCGAATCGACCCGGTCTGGATAGAAGGCCAGCCGGTCCTTGATGGCGGCCACCGCCGCGTGCGGGTTTTCATAGGTCCAGACGGCGTTGCGCGACCGCTCGCCGCCCAAGGGGATGCTGAAATAGGAGGCGTCACCCTTATAGGGGCAATGGGACGAATGATCCGTGCGCTCAAGCAGGGACATGTCGGTATCCTCCCGCGGGATGTACTGCACCGCGGGATAGGTTGCCTCGCGCAGAGCCAGCGCATTGCGGGTATCGGCGATGACGCGCCCGCCGAGTGTGACGACGACGCGGGCCGGGTTTCTTTCGGTGGTGATCGGATGATCGGGACCGGGGATCTTGATCGGTTTGTCTGACATGGGCGACCGCCTCCAGAGCGTTACAGATACTAGGTGGTGCCCTCGCCGGCCGATTCCAACCGGTCACGCCAAAAACCCTCAGCTGTTTGCCGCCGAAGAATGGACGGCTGTTGAGGGTTCTGCCGCAACGGTCACCGGATGGCTCTCGTCGAGCAGCCTGCGCACTTCCATCACGCCCTTGGCCGTATCCGACCAGCTGTGTCTCCAGACGAGAAGCGCGACCGAGCCGACGATGGCGATAACAAAGGCGATCGGCCCCAGGAACCAGAGCGCCGCCGCCACGGTGAAATAGTAGGAGCGCACCCCCTGGCTGAAGGAGCGAAGGGCCGGATTGATCATCAGCGACAGGGCGTGGGCCCATGCGGCGATGTCGCGGGCCTCTTCGCGCGACGGGCTCGCGCCGATCGCCGCGAGGCAGTAATTGATCTGCCGCACCGCCCAGATGAATTCGGACAGCCCGCGCAGCAGCGTCGCCATGACGAGCAGCACCTTGCACTGAAACAGCCACAACGGCTCGATCGGTGCAAACATCGCGATGATGCCCGACTGAAGTCCGATCGTCGGCTGAATGAAAAGCGCGCTGCTCATGGCGACGATGACGATGAGATTGGCCGAACCGAAGAACGAGGCCGAGTTGATCGTGTGACCGAGTATGGCAGCATCGCCGATGAAATTGGTGTCCCGGGTCAGTACTTCGCGCATCCAGGCCTGCCGGATGCGCACCATATCCAGCATCAGGCTGTCGGTCCGGCGCGGCCAGCCAAGCGCCATCATCGGCTCCAGCCCCACCCAGGTCACGAGGAACAGGATAATCGCAATCCAATCAAGCATCTGCACGGTCAGCCTCCCACCACAGCTATCTCTAATAGAAGCCGCTGCGAGCGGCGCGTCAACGCGTCGACGCAAGTCGGGATCGCCGAAGCCGACGGAGTCGCCAGCGCTTGATGACAATCCCTGGGACTTAGGTGTCATCACCGGATTGACACCGCCTGTATCCTGGATACAATTTGTCTCGATCTTGGGAGGGATCGATGAACCAATCCTTTGAATGGCGAAGCCAATCGCGACTGCTCGACGAAGTGGCACAGGCCCTTCGCGAACGCATCTATGCAGGCGTCTACGCCCCCGGCGCGACGCTCCGCCAAGAGAAGATCGCTGCCGAGTTCGGCATCAGCCGCACGCCGCTGCGCGAGGCGCTGCGCGTGCTCGAGCGCGACGGGCTGGTCGTCAACAAGCCGGGCAGCGGCGTCCGGGTGGCGACGGCCGACCTGCCGAAATTGCTCGATGCTTATGCGGTGCGCGAGGCAATGGATGGCGTGGCGGCCCGCAACGCCGCCGAACGAGCAACCACGGCCGAGATCAAGGATCTGGCAAAGCAGGTGGAGCGCCAGCGCAAGATCGTAGAGAACTGGGATCCCGGCGCCTACACACAGTCCAACGTCGTCTTTCACGAGGCGATCGTTGCAGCCTCGCGCAATGCTTCCCTGGCGCCGCTCGGGCCGCTGCTGCGCATGACCTCCCAGGTTTTCGCGCCGGCCTTTTCGCTTTCGAGCGAACGGGCGAGCACGGCCGTCGCCGAACACGGGCTGATCGTCGAGGCGATCGCCGCGCGCAACCTTGATGAATCCGAGAAGCTGGCCCGCGCCCACATCAACGCGACGGCCATGAGACTGAAGGCGCTGCTTGAAGAGCGCGGGACTGACAAAGAGGCATGACTGTGAAGACCTACGGCAATTTCATCGCGAACAAGTGGCAGGACGCAACGGGCGGCGAGTTCATCGCCGTCAGGGACCCATCCAATGGCCAGGAATTCGCGCGCATCGCCCGGGGCAACCGGGACGATATCGACCTCGCCGTGCGTTCGGCACGCGCAGCGCTTTCCGGTGACTGGGGGCGTTTGACGCCGACCGAGCGCGGCCGGGTTCTGACCCGGATTTCGGCGGGCGTGCTGCGCAACATCGACCTCCTGACGGAGCTTGAGGCGCGCGATGTCGGCAAGCCGCTGACCCAGGCCCGCGCCGACGTCGTGGCACTTGCCCGCTACCTCGAATTTTATGGCGGTGCCGCCGACAAGGTGCATGGCGACACCATCCCCTATCAGAACGGCTTCACCGTGCTGACCGTCTATGAGCCGCATGGCGTCACGGGCCATATCATCCCCTGGAACTATCCGATGCAGATCCTCGGCCGCAGCCTCGGTGCCGCCCTTGCGATGGGCAATGCCGCCGTGGTCAAACCGGCGGAAGAAGCCTGCCTGACGATCCTCGAATTCGCCCGCATCGCCGAGGAAGAAGGCCTGCCCTCGGGCGCCCTCAACATCGTCACCGGCTTCGGCTCGGAAGCGGGTGCGGCCCTTTCCGAACATCCCGACGTCAACCACATCTCGTTCACCGGTTCGGTCCGCACCGGCGAAATGGTGCAGGCGGCAGCGGCAAAGAACGCGGTGCCGGTGACGCTGGAGCTCGGCGGCAAGTCAGCCCAGATCGTCTTTGCCGATGCGGACCTTGATCGCGCCGTTCCGTTCCTCGTCAATGCCGGCATTCAGAATGCCGGCCAGACCTGCTCGGCCTCGTCGCGCATCCTGGTCGAGCGCGCCGTCTACGAAGAGGTGGTGGCGCGGATGAGCGAGCGATACCGCGCCCTGAAGGTCGGTCCGGCCGGTAGCGATCTCTCGGTTGGCCCGGTCGTCTCGCAGCGGCAGAAGGCGATCGTCGAGGGTTTCCTTCTCGATGCCGCCAAGGATGGCCTGAAAGTTGCGGCGCAGGGCGAGATCGTCGCCGACGCGCCCACCGAGGGCGCTTATGTCGCCCCTACCCTTCTGCGCGACGTGCCGCATCAACACCGCACGGTGCAGGAAGAAATCTTCGGCCCGGTGCAGGTGATCATGCCGTTCGACGGCGAAGAGGAGGCCGTCCGGCTTGCCAACGGCACCGACTATGGCCTCGTCTGCGGCGTCTGGACCAATGATGGCGGCCGGCAGTTGCGCATGGCGCGCGCCGTGCACGCCGGCCAGGTCTTCATCAACAATTACGGCGCCGGCGGCGGCGTCGAGCTGCCCTTCGGCGGAGTCAAGAAATCCGGTCATGGCCGCGAGAAGGGTTTCGAGGCCCTCTACGGCTTTGCCAGCATGAAAACCATTTCTGTCTACCACGGCTAGAGCGGGATGAGGAAAAGTGCGCGCGGTTTTCCGCCCGCATCCCGCTCTCACCCATGATCCAAGTCTCCTCGGGAGGAACTACACGTGTCACTAGAAGGTAAGGTCGCTCTCATCACCGGCGCAGGCTCCGGCTTCGGCGAGGGCATTGCGAAGCGCTTCATCGAAGGCGGCGCGAAGGTCATCGTCGTCGACCGCGATGCGTCAGGCGCCGAGCGCGTCGCCAAGGAACTCGGCAAGAACGCGTTTCCCGTGGTTGCCGATATCGCCAAGGAGACGGATGTCGCCGCTGCCGTTGCCGCAGGCCTCAAACAGTTCGGACGCGTCGATATCCTGATCAACAATGCCGGCATTGGCCACAAGCCGCAAAACGCCGAACTGGTCGAGCCCGACGAGTTCGACCGCATCCTCGGCGTCAATGTGCGCGGCGTCTATCTGATGACGCGGGCGCTGCTGCCACACATGAAGGACAACAAGTCCGGCGTCATCGTCAACATCGCTTCGACCGGCGCCAACCGGCCGCGGCCGAACCTTGCCTGGTACAACGCCACCAAGGGCTGGGTCGTTTCCGCCACCAAGGCGCTGGCGATCGAACTGGCGCCCTTCAATATCCGCGTCGTCGCGCTCAATCCGGTTGCCGGCGAAACGCCGCTGCTGACCACCTTCATGGGCGAGGATAGCGAGGACATCCGCAAGAAATTCCGCAACTCCATTCCGCTCGGACGCCTGCTGAAGCCTGAGGACCTTGCCGAGGCCGCCTTCTTCGTCGCCTCGCCACAGGCGTCGATGATCACCGGCGTGGCGCTCGATGTCGACGGCGGACGCTCGATCTGATTGCTTCGATCCGATTTCTGGGACCATAAACAACGAAACCGCAAAGCGGGGGAACCATGATGAACTTGACGAAACTGGCGCTTGCCTCGTGCTTCATCGCCGCGTCGCTGACGCCGGCAATGGCCAGGGATACGATCACCGTCGGCCAGGTGCTCGAACCGCCGGGCCTCGACCCGACCGCGGGTGCCGCCGCACCGATCCGCTACATCACCTACGGCAACCTCTTCGAAGGTCTTGTCCGCGTGGTCGAAGACGGCACGGTGAAGCCGCTGCTCGCCGAGAGCTGGACGATCTCCGACGACCAGAAGACCTACAGCTTCAAGCTTCGCCAGGGCGTCAAGTTCCACGACGGCACCGCCTTCGGCTGCTCGGTCGTGAAGTTCTCCTATGAGCGCGCCGTCTCGGCCGATTCCACCAACGCCCAGAAGGGCCTGTTCGAGCCGATCGAAAAGACCGAATGCCCGGATCCGGCAACCGCGGTCGTGACGCTGAAGCGCCCGGCCTCCAACTTTCTCTTCAACATGGCCTGGGGCGACGCGGTCATGATCGCGCCGTCGTCGGCCGCCGACAACAAGACCAAGCCTGTCGGCACCGGCCCGTTCAAGTTCAAGGAATGGGCGAAGGGCGACAAGGTGGTGCTTGAAAAGAACGCCGACTATTGGGGCGAGCCGGCCAAGCTCAGCGAAGTCACCTTCAAGTTCATCAGCGACCCGTCGGCCGCCGCCGCCGCCGTTCTTGCCGGCAACGTCGATGCTTTCCCGATGTTTCAGGCCGCAGAACTGGTGAGCCAGTTCCAGAGTGATCCGAACCTTCAGGTCGAGGTCGGCAGCACCTCGGGCAAGGTGGTTCTCGCGCTCAACAATGCGAAGAAGCCCTTCGACGACGTGCGCGTCCGTCAGGCGCTTGCCCATGCGATCGACCGCAAGGCGCTGGTCGAAGGCACTTACTCGGGCTTCGGCACGACCATCGGCTCGCATTATTCGCCGGTCGAGCCCGGTTATGTCGATCTGAACGAGACCTACCCCTATGACCCCGGCAAGGCGCAGCAGCTGCTGCAGGAAGCAGGCGTTCAGAACCTCGAAATCACCATCATGCTGCCGCCGCCGGCCTATGCCCGCCGCGGCGGCGAGATCATTGCGGCGATGCTTGCCGAAGTCGGCATCAAGGTGAACCTCGTTCCGATCGAGTTCGCACAATGGCTGGATCAGGTCTTCAAGAACTCGAACTTCGACGCAACGATCATCGCCCATGCGGAAGCCCGCGACCTCGATATCTATGCGCGCGACAAGTACTACTTCAACTACCAGAACCCGGAATACAAGGCGCTCTACAAGTCCTACACGCTGGCTGCGACCGAGGCCGAGCAGATGGACCTGATCGGCCAGCTCCAGCGCAAGCTGGCAGCCGACGAACCGAACGTCTTCCTCTACGCGCTGCCGAAGATCGGCGTCTGGAACAAGAAGGTGAAGGGCCTTTGGAAGAACATGCCGGTACCGGCCGACGACCAGACCCAGACCTATTGGGAAAACTGATCGACTTTCATTGAGCGGGATGCGGCCGGAAAACCGCACCCCGCTCTGGCATCCGCTCCTTCGCTGAGGGAGTGGACGCAGATCTGCCGTTGGCCGCCGCACCCGGCGCCGGTCAACGCTCGCTCTTTCCGGGAGGTTGATGTGATTTCCTTCATTGGCGGTCGCCTCGTGTCGCTCTTGCTGACGACACTGGTCGCCTCAGTCATCGTCTTTCTGCTGATGCAGGTGCTGCCCGGCGACCCGGCCGTGCTGATGCTCGGCATGAATGCCGACGCCGACGCGATCGCGGCGCTGCACCGGCAGCTCGGCCTCGATCAGCCGATCTGGATCCGCTACCTCCACTGGATCGGCGGCTTCGTCGTCGGCGATTTCGGCATGAGCCTCACCTATTCGGTGCCGATCCGCGAACTGCTCGGGCCCCGCATCCTGGTGACGCTGCCGCTGGCACTGCTCTCCATGGCGATCTCCGTCGTCGTCGCCATCGCCATCGGCGTCTATGCCGCCGCCAACCGCGGCAAGGCCGGCGACACCGTCGTCATGGGCATCGCCCAGGTCGGCGTCGCCATCCCCAACTTCTGGCTGGCGCTGCTCTTCATCCTGCTCTTCGCGCTGAAGCTCGCCTGGTTCCCGGCCTCCGGTTTTGCCGGCTGGGAAGGCGGCATCTGGAACGGCCTGCATTCGCTGATCCTGCCGGCGCTCGCGCTCGGCCTGCCGCTTGCAGCCATTCTCGGCCGCGTCACGCGCTCGGCCGTCATCGAAACGCTCGGCGAGGATTTCATCCGCACCGCCCGCGCCAAGGGGCTGAGCCGCTCCGGGGCACTCTGGAAACATGCGGTGCCGAATGCGCTGATCCCGGTTGTCACCATCATCGGCCTGCAGTTCTCCTTCCTGCTTGCCGGCACGATCATCATCGAAAACGTCTTCAACCTGCCGGGCATCGGCCGCCTCGTCTTCCAGGCGATCGCGCAGCGCGATCTCGTGACGGTACAGACGCTGGTGACACTGCTTGCCGCCTCCGTCATCACCATCAATTTCCTCGTCGATCTCGTCTACGGCTATCTGGATCCGCGCCTGTCGAGGGGAGGCCGCTGATGTCCGCTCCTGCAACTGCCGCGCAACCCAGCCTCTTCTCCAAGCTCATCGGCAGCCGAAACCTGACGATCGGCGCCACCGTCACTGTCATCCTCGTGGCAATGGCGCTCGTCTCCTATGTCTGGACGCCCTATTCGCCGACCGCGATGAACTTCCGTGACAAGCTGCAGGGACCGAGCCTCGCCCACTGGTTCGGCACCGACAATTTCGGCCGCGACATCCTGTCGATGATCATGGTCGGCGCCCGCAACTCGATCAGCGTCTCGATCGTCGCGGTGCTCGTCGGCGCCGGCATAGGTGTGCCGCTTGGTGCCTGGGCGGCTGCCCGCGGCGGCTGGGTCGACGGTCTCGTCATGCGCATGAGCGACCTCGCCTTCGCCTTCCCCGCACTTTTGACCGCCGTCATCATCACCGCCATCTTCGGTCCCGGCGCGACCAATGCGATGATCGCGATCGGCATCTTCAACATCCCGGTCTTTGCCCGCGTCACACGCGGCGCCTCGATGGGCCTCTGGAAACGCGAATATGTACAGGCCGCCCGCTGCGCCGGCCGTGGCGACGTGTCGATCACGCTTCTGCACATCCTGCCCAACATCAACCACGTGCTGCTCGTCCAGGTGACGATCCAGTTCGCCTTGGCAATCGTCGCCGAAGCGGGCCTCTCCTATGTCGGCCTCGGCACCCAGCCGCCGATGCCGAGCTGGGGCAAGATGCTGAACGACGCCCAGACCTTCATCTATCAGGCGCCCTGGCTCGCGATCTTCCCGGGACTGGCGATCACCTTCGCCGTGCTCGGCCTCAACCTGCTCGGCGACGGCCTGCGCGACATTCTCGACCCGCGCGTGAGGCGGCAACGATGACGAAACCCTTGCTTCAGATGGCCGGCATGTCGGTCGAACTCGCAGCCGGCAAGAACACGGTTGATATCGTCTGCGACATCGACCTCGAGCTCAATCGCGGCGAACGCCTCGGCATCGTTGGCGAATCCGGCAGCGGCAAGTCGATGACCGCCCTTGCCGTCATGGGGCTGCTGCCGCAGCGCATGCGGGTGCGTGGCGAACTTTCCTTCGACGGCCGCAATCTCGCGGGCTTGGGCGAAGCCGACTATTGCGGCTATCGCGGCCGGCGCATGGCGATGATCTTCCAGGAGCCGATGACCGCGCTCAATCCGGTCAAGTCGATCGGCGCGCAGATCGCCGAGGGTCGGCGGCTGCACCTCGGCGAAACGAAAGCCGATGCCGAGAAGAAGGCGCGCGCGCTGCTCGACCGCGTCGGCCTGCCGGCGCCGCGCTTCGATCTGGACCTCTATCCGCATCAGCTCTCCGGCGGTCAACGCCAGCGCGTGATGATCGCCATGGCGATCGCCTGCGAGCCGGACCTGCTGATCGCCGACGAGCCGACGACCGCGCTCGACGTCACCGTGCAGGCGCAGATCCTCGACCTGCTCGACGAACTCATCGAAGACACTGGCACGGCGCTGATGCTGATCACCCACGATCTCGGCGTCGTCTCGGAGATGACCGACCGCATCGCCGTCATGTATGCCGGCCGCATCATCGAAACCGGGCGCACCGAGGATGTGTTTGCCCGCATGGCGCATCCCTATGCCCGTGGCCTTTTCGCCGCCTCACCGCATGGCGCAGCACTCGCCCCGCGACATCCAAGTGAAGGGCGGCCAAGGCTGAACGCCATTCCCGGCATCGTGCCTGACCCGTTCGGCCGGCCGCCGCATTGCTCCTTTGCCGACCGCTGTTCCTATGCCCAACCGGACTGTCGCCTGGCGATCCCGGCGTTGGACCTGATCAATACCGATGAAAATGTCGAGCATCGCGCCGCCTGCTTTCATCCGCGCGAAAGGATGGTGGCATCGTGAGCGAGGTAATCCTCAAGACCACCGATCTGGTGCGCGAATACGACCTGCCGCGCCCCTCGATATTCTCGAAGCAGAGCCGTCTGCGCGTGCTGCACGGCGTCAGCGTCGAACTGGCCGCTGGCCAGAGCCTCGGCATCGTCGGCGAAAGCGGCTCCGGCAAATCGACGCTGGCCCGCGCCGTGATGGGGCTGGAACGGCCTCAGTCCGGCCAGGTCTCGATTGCCGGCAAGGATATCTATGCGCTCGATCGCGCCGGACTGCGCGAGGCGCGCAAGGGCTTTCAGGCGATCTTCCAGGATCCCTACGGCTCACTCGATCCGCGCCATACGGTGCGCACGATCATCTCCGAGCCGATCGTTTCGCTGGAGCGCGGATCGGGTGCCGCCGAGCGCAACCACCGCATCGCCGAGGTTCTGGAGGCGGTCGGCCTGCCACTGGTGTCGGCCGACAAGTATCCGCACGAATTCTCCGGCGGTCAGCGCCAGCGCATCGCCATTGCCCGTGCGCTGATCACAAGGCCGGCGCTGATCGTCGCCGATGAACCGGTGTCGGCTCTCGATGTCTCGATCCAGGCGCAGGTTTTGAACCTGATGATGGACCTGCAGGAAAGGCTCGGCCTTTCCTATCTCTTCATCAGCCACGATCTCGGCGTCGTGCGCGCCATCACCGACCGGGTGGCGGTCATGCATCTCGGCCGCATCGTCGAGGAAGGCCCGACATCAGAGGTGTTCGACAACCCCCGCCATCCTTACACCCAAGCGCTGGTCGCCGCCGTGCCCAAGCCGTTTTCCGGGCGCCGCAAGCGCGTGCGCTCCGATGGGCCACCGCAAACGCCCGTCCATACCGCAACGACCGCAGCCGGCTGCGCCTATGCCGCCGTCTGTCCCGCGAGACAGGAGATCTGTCTGAGCCGAACGCCTGAGGCCAAGCCGGTAACGCCGGCCTGGTCCGCCCGCTGCCATTTTGCCTAGGAAGTGCCCCATGTCCGAACTCGCCGATCTCTCCGCCGTCGATCTTGTCGACGCCTACCGCTCGAAGAAGCTTTCCCCCGTCGAGGTCACGGAAGCCGTCATTGCCCGCATCGACGCTTCCGAGCCGAAGCTGAATGCGCTCTGGGCCTATGATCCGACTGAGGCGCGCAAGGCCGCCAAGGCTTCGGAGGAACGCTGGGCAAAGGGCGAGCCTCTGGGGGCGATCGACGGCGTGCCGGTGACGATCAAGGAAAACATCGCAACCAAGGGCACAGCCGTTCCGCTCGGCTGCGCCGCCGTGTCGCTGACGCCGGCCACGGCCGACGCGCCGCCG